>JBEHWP010000433.1:0-5887 GCA_040217665.1 Vulcanimicrobiota bacterium | reverse complement strand
ATGGATAAAGTCGAGTAGGGGCGCACAAGCTGTGCGCCCCCGGTATGGAGTTATTTATATTCTCTCCCTTTCATAAAGGCTTTCAGATTTAAATCCACTGTCTTTGCCGGTACAGAAGACTTCAGTACTTCTTGCCATAGTTTTTGCTCAAAAGAAAGATAATTTGATAATACTCCGAGCATAATGGAATTGACTGTTTTTATATTTCCCAGGGATTTTGCATCTTCAATGGCATTTACAGGGATAACTTTATGTACGGTACTTTTTAATTTATCTAAAATTCCTTTCGGATATTCTTCAAGGCCTGCAAGAATGGTGCTTGATAAAATTTCCTGTGTATTGACTATTATAATTCCGTCTTTTTTTAATTTGTTTATATAGCGAAGGGATTCTACTGTTTCAAAAGACATAACAATATCTGCTCCACCTTCCGGTATAAGAGGAGAATATACTTTTTCCCCGAACCTCACTTCTGAAATAACACTTCCTCCTCTCTGAGACATACCGTGAACTTCACTTTTCTTTACATCATAACCGGCAGAGAGGGCAAGTTTTGATATAATATTACTGGCAAGGATAATTCCCTGTCCTCCCACTCCTGTTATACAGATGCTTGTAACTTCACTCATAGGAAAAACCTGCCTTTCATAATTTTTGACTTTCTTTGTTTATAGCTTCTTTCGGACATACAGCAGCACACACGCCGCATTCTCTGCATAGTAACGGATCGATATGTGAAGAATCTTCTCCTCTGGAAATAGCCGGACATCCGACTTTCAGACAGAGCCAGCATTTTACACATTTATCGGAAGATACTGCATAAGAAATCTTTTTTCTTCTGTCTATTAAGGTACACATTCCTTTTACTATTACAACTGAAGGTTCATCTTTAGCAAGTGCATTTTTCAGAGCATCTCTGATAGCTTTTACATCAAAAGCGTTTACCGTAACGATATCGTCTACTCCTATTGATTTACACAGTGCTGCAATATCGATTTTTTTAGTGTTTTCACCTTTTAGTGTTTTCCCCGTACAGGGATGATCCTGTCTTCCCGTCATGGCAGTAATACTGTTATCAAGTATTACTACAGTGGATGTTCCTTTATTATAAACTATATTTATGAGTCCCGTTATTCCCGAATGGATAAAGGTAGAATCGCCTATGACTGCAAGAGATTTCTTCGTTCCTTCTCTGCCAAGGGCTTTATCCATGCCATGGGCAACGCTGATACCTGCTCCCATACATATACAGGTATGAAGTCCGTTCAGAGGAGGCAACATACCGAGAGTATAACAGCCAATATCTCCGAAAGCATTCAATTTCATCCTGGATACATTATAGAAAAATGCTCTGTGAGGACATCCGGGACAGAGCACCGGAGGTCTTTTCGGTATTTTTATATCTTCTTTTAATGTAACATCTGATTTAAAACCTTTTATACCGAAACTTTTAGCTACTATTGAAGAATTCAGTTCACCTGTAACGGGAAGCTTCTCTTTTCCCGTAACCTTTATGCCAAGAGCTTTAATCTCCGTTTCCATATAAGGTTCCAGTTCTTCCACTACATAGATATTTTTTACCATAGTGCTGAACTTTTCTATTAATTTAACAGGCAGGGGATAGGTCATAGAAAGTTTTAATACAGGAGCATCAGGAAATACTTCCTTTACATACTGATAGGCAATACCCGATGTGATAATTCCTGTATCTCCTTTGCCTTCTTCAATGATATTGACAGGTGTTTTTTCCGCATAATCCTGCAGTTTTTTCGTTCTTTCTTCTACGAAAATATGTCTCTGCCTGGCATGAGCCGGTATCATAACATCTTTCTGCGGATTTTGTTTATATGGTTTTATTGTATAAGGCTTTCTTTCTTTTAAATTTACGACAGTGCTTGAGTGGCTTATTCTTGTAGTAACTCTTACAAACACAGGCGTGTCAAATTCTTAGCTTATATCCAGAGCGAGTCCTACGAAATCTTTTGCTTCCTGACTGTCTGACGGTTCTAACATAGGGATTTTTGCAGCTTTTGCATAATATCTGTTATCCTGTTCGTTTTGTGAACTGTGCATGTCAGGGTCATCGGCATCTACTATTACAAGCCCTCCATTTACTCCTATATAGCTCATTGTAAAAAGAGGATCTGCAGCAACGTTCAATCCGACCTGTTTCATTGCTACAAGTGTCCTGGCACCTGCAAGTGATGAACCGCAGGCAACCTCGAAGGCCACTTTTTCATTTGGTGCCCATTCTGCATAGATTTCATTGTATTTTACAATATGTTCAAGTATTTCAGTACTTGGTGTTCCGGGATAGGCAGAAGCAACAGTAACACCATGTTCATAGGCTCCTCTTGCTATTGCTTCATTACCGGAGAGTATTTCTTTTTGTTCCGTCATGATTTACCTCCTTGAAAAAATCGTGATCCGTGACACGTGATGCGTGACGCGGGGATGGTTGTGGCTGAATTCTATCTGTATATTATTCGCTTTGATTAAATTATAGTCCTTTTATTTAAGGTGAAAATAATCTTTGAAAATCAGTGTGAAAAAGTGAAGAGTGAAGAGTGAAGAGTGAAGAGTGAAGAGCAGTTTATGACAGGCTATTCGGAGAAGATGTTGCTATGACGCATTATTGCTTCCCATCTATGACACCGGGTTTCCATCCGGCTCTATGAACTATTTCATCCCAACCTGTCTTTTTTATAAAAGATAAACTTTCATAGGTTTTCCTTTCTATATCACTCTGTTCTATACCAAGATTAATGGACAGGCCATGACATCTTTTTACATTGCCTTCAAATACAGTAAAACCATCTCCGTCATCACTTCTGCATGTTATTTCATTGCCTGACATAGCCAGTTTCCCCAGTACTGTATGATTCAGGGCATCTTTCAATCCCTTTGTTGCTTTCTTTACTTCTTCATTATCTGTCTCAGCCTCTATATTTTCTGCAAGATCCCCTATATCTACAAAACCATGTTTTGTTTCAGGGCTATTAAGTAGTTCGTACTGCTGGGTTTTTGCTGCAATATGTCTCAGTTCTTCCTGTGTCAGATCAGATTTTTTAATGGCTTCTTTAAGGTTTACAGTAGATTCTGCAAGTTCGTCCAGTTTTTTCGAATCTATTACCGATAGTGTTATGGCGTGGTGTTTGTTTGCCGTGGCCTGCACAATAGCAAAGGCAGCTTCTCTGGGATTATTGAGTTCATTTTTTTCATTTTTCTGTATAATTTCCAGTCCTTCTCTGATATGAATCGGGCCGGGATTATCAGTAAAGGCACTTCCCCAGAGTATTTCAGGCGATGCTATTATATAATCAGTACTGTCTTTCATGGGATATAAAGCCTCTGCCTGTCCTTCCAGACAGTTTTCCATTACCATGACATCTATATTCTGTCCCGTTGTTTCTTTAACTTTATTTGTAATATCTCCCATGTCTTCAGGTGATATATTCCCATGTTCTTCTTTTTCAGGAGCTATTCCTTTCCAGCCTTTTCCATGATCAAACAATACTATCATATAGTGTTCTGCCGGGAATTGCTTCATTTCTGTTATGAGAAAATCCTGCAGTTCTTTTCTGTCTGTCATATTTATATTGCCAAGATTTTCCAGCACGGGGGAATCGACTGTTTCATTCTTGATTACATGAAGATTACCAGGTTCTTCCTGCCCTTTTGTAACATAATATCTTCTTGCCTGTTTACTCCAGTTACCATCGATATTTGATTGTATAAAATCGCAGTTTTCTGAATAATTCAATACTATTTTAATTTCTTCTTCATTGAAAGACAGTTTTTTCAGTTCTTCCGTCAGACCGGACCGTGAATATCCGTTCCCCTTTAAAGACTCAAGAGATTTTAATTTTTCCCTGTCTATGATATAACTTCCCAGTTTATCTATGGTTTTTTCATCAATTACAAAGGATGTAAAATCCTCTTTGATTTCTTCCTGTGGTGCTCTGGAAATCTGAGCTATTATATTTATATCTTCCGTGGAACCAAGTTTTTCCAGATCCAGAAGTTTTCTTATAACAAGCGGTTCAAGGTTTCCGCTTCCGTTGCCCCAGAAGAGCACTGTAAGTTTTTTCTTTCCAGGAACTTCAAGTTTACCTTTATAAACATATCCTCCTGACAGAGTTGTAGATACTTCTGCTTTTGACAGGTCATCTTTTTCTGTTATTTCCCATTTTCCTTCATCATTTTTCTTTATCCCGAATGTCTTGTGCTGTTCTTTATTTTCAATGAAGGCTTCTTTTTTTACTGTATTCGTTCCTGTTACTTCCCCTGTTTCGTTAAATTCAATTATATCTATTCTATTGCCGTCTGAAATCTCTATTAACTGGGTTTTATTCTGTGACAGTTTTCTTAATATATTTATCTGTTCATCTTCCTGGCTTATTATATCTTCCGAAGCGGTAAAGGTTTCTTTCTGATGAAGGGCATAGGTGCTTTCAAGGAGTTTTTTTCTTGTATTTTTAGCTTCTTCTATATTTATTTTGTTGAAACCAAAGATTTTTCCCAGCATTTTTTATTTCCTTCTATCAGATAAAATTTTACATATTGCCACATTAATTAAACATAATTTTATAGAAAAAATCAACAGAATAATGTTAACTTTTTGTTAAATATTAATGAGAATTTCCTCACGTCACGGGTTACCCGTTACGCGTTACGATTCTCATATAAACAGGTAATAGAAAAGTTTTTTATTATTAAGAGGAAACTTATCTTCTTTTGTAGAAGAATTAAATAAATTGCAGATAATGTTTTTATCGAAATGAGGTGAAATTAAGTGGGAAAAGATGAAAATAGAGTAGAAGATTTTGCGTCTGCTATGGGGGCTGCTTTTGACGTGGAAATTTCCAGAGAAACTGTTGAGGAGGAAAAAGTGGAAGAACTGGCAGAAGAAAAACTGGAAAATATTCTTCCTGACTGGCAGGATGAAGAACTGGAAGATTATGAGTCTCCGTCTTTGAAGAAATTACTTGCTGCAGGAAAAGGTGTATGTAGAGGATCTGTTTCTTCCAGAGAGCTTCAGACAGTATTACAGGATGTGAGAAAAGAACTGGATAAAGCCATAAAGGGATTTGCCGAAGTGAAAGAAGCAGGGAAGATGAAGTCTTTCACAGAGCAGGAATTAATGGTAAGAATTGATAGAGCTTTTGATTTACATAAAGAAGCACTGGATGAAATTAATAAGTATTTTACCGATAAAAATAATGACCATATTATGGATGGCCTTGACCTTGCCCGGTCTGCTGTTAACAGATTATATAAATCTTTTGTTCTTTTCAACCAGACAAAATGGGGTGATAATTCACTTGGTGCAAGACAGGGGTGGGCAGGAGCTTCAAGACTTGCAAAATCTATAGAGATGGAGGAGAGTAATGTGGATATAGTAATAGGAGGAGAAAATAAAAAATATTATACAAATCCCAATTTTGAAAGACTCAGACAGGAACTGGAAATGTTAAAAGGAGGGAAGATTTCTGAAGAGAAGTTTGCTGCCACTATAGACTGGATGCTTGATAATATTGCTTCAGCCAGAAAAGATTCAAAAGCAATAGATAAATCATCCTTAACAGGGGATAATGCAAAAATAATTGAAGAAGTGCTTGCTGCAACCCTTGAAGCACTGGATACTTATGAAAAGGGCCTGGAAGAAATGAAAAAATACTTTACAGATAAAGTTTCAGTACATCTGGATAAGGGTTTTCGTATGGCCTTTGAAGCAACACAGGTAATTTCTCAGATACAACTTGCTTCTGAACCTGCAAAGGAGAAAAAAGAAGAAAGCAAGTAATCTTAGTGCTGATAACGTTAAATATGGCCACTGATTGATTATTGCTTTGGGGTGTTGGGTGCCGGGTTTTGGGTTAAGAAG
>JBEHWP010000432.1:0-5892 GCA_040217665.1 Vulcanimicrobiota bacterium | reverse complement strand
ATAAAGAGACGCGATTTTTTTACTTATAAGCTCTCCCTGCCCCTCCTTTCTCTGACTCTTTACATGTTCCGGGCTCTTATCTTTTTTTTAAACATTCCCGGCTCTGTTTCAGTCCTGTCATCCTCCCTTTCTTTATTCAACATTATAATTACTGACGTGAGTATAAGCAGGTAATAAAGCTTTTACTTCAGTCACGTGTTATGCGTTACCCTTCACGAAAACAGATGTTTATCATTTATGCTCACTACGATAATCTGTATAAGGAATTATATTATGAAATTATGAAGAACTTATGAAGAACTTTAGAATTTTATGTGTATTTTTTTGAGGAATATTTTTCGTAATTCTGTTAACTTTATAAAAGATTTGTCCGTCTTATAATTTGAATTTATAAGTTATTGGAATTTAATCGGAGTGAAAAGTGAAAAAGAAATTGTGAGTCGTGAGTCGTGAGTCGTGAGTCGTGAGTCGTGAAAAGTAAAAAGTGAAAAGTGAAAAGAACAGGACATTATTCGCTATTCACTTTCTGACCTGAGCATAAACATGGAATAAAGGTCTTTTTCCCGTCACGCGTTACGCGTTACGAGAGCAGTTATGTATTATTTATGCTCACCACAATAATAGATTGAGGAGAATAATATATCTGTGAAAAAATATATTTTTACAGGAATCTTATTAATATTGTTTGTTTTTATTTATCTTTCTAAAGGATATGAGATTAGAAATAATATCTTCTTTGCCACACCTGTTTCCGCAGGCCAGCCTGACAGCAATGAAAAAGTGATTGAATGTCTGGAAAATGCAAAAACACAGGAAGAACGGAAAAATTTCTATGAGACATACAGACAGAGCCTGACTCCTTTGCCACGCAACAGGATCATATCTTTTCCGGAAGAGTCCGGACAGGGACAGGTTTTAGAAATGGATACGAACTTATCTGGAGCGGTACTAAGGGAAAAATCCTGCAAGAAATAGAAAATGATTTTAGAAATATTATTAATGAGATACAGTTTCAATACAGATAAGAACGTAAAATTTAATATGAAAAATGTACATTTTAGAAGGATTTTGCATAAACATAAAGAGAATTAATAGCATAATTTTATTTATATAAAGGTATAACATGAATAAGATTGGAAACGGTATATTACAGCTTATAAAAAAAGCAAAAGATGCAAATGAGATAAATTTGGATTTATCTGGGAAAAAATTAACTACCATTCCGCCTGAAATAAAGGAATTAACTCATTTAGAAATTTTAAAATTAGAATATAATTCTCTAAAGGCATTTCCTGTTGAAATAACATATCTCACCATTCTTAAAAAATTATATCTTAAAGGAAATACTTTTAACCCTATTCCTCCTGAAATAGAAAATTTGATTAACCTGGAATGGCTAGAATTTAATAAAAATCAATTAACAGATTTACCTGAAGAGATGGAAAAACTAACTAATTTGAAATGGTTAGACTTAAGTAATAACTCGTTTGAGGAAATACCTCCTGTTATATGGAAGTTATTAAAACTTGTGGGATAGCAATAGAATTATAACAGGAGGAATTGACCGAAAAATAATGGTTATTCGATTTGAGCTTGATTCTCAGAAAATAGTTGATAAAAAAGAATTACATCTGACAATAAAGTGTAAGGGTATGAAAATATAGGGAATAAAAAGTGAGAAAGAAAAGAAGTTGTTAGAAGAGTTAATACGTAAAGCATCGATATTAGAATAACATTGCTTTTTAATAAGTTTAAATTTTTTTGTAATAAATCAGACGGAAGGTTAGTAAAGAAAAGTATAAATATCGTTTAAGAGAGATTATAATTAAGAATGAGGTATATATATGGGAATACTTCGAGGAATTAAAGGTAAAGATGCTCTAAAAGCTTTCGTAAGAGCAGGTGGAGTAGTCAGAAAAAAGGGAAAAGGAGACCATACGAATATAAAGATGCCCAATGGAATGATTATTACGATTCCCGATGAAGGAGAACTCAAAATAGGCCTCTTGAAAAGTGCTATTATGAAGGCAGGTTTAACAGATAAAGTATTTTTAGATTTGTTATAGGTGGTGAGCATATGGAATACACAGTAATTTTACATCCTGCCGAAGAAGGAGGATACTGGGCGGAAGTCCCGGCCCTTCCCGGCTGTTTTTCCCAGGGAGAAACCGTAGAGGAAACTTTTAAGAATATAAAAGATGCCATTGAGTCTCATGTGGAAGCATTGATGGAAGAAGGGGAAGAAATACCGGTAGAAAGTGGTTTTATCATAAGTAAAATCGGAGTAAAAGTAGCCTGAGACTTTTATTCAGGATTTCTCAGACGGAATTGAATTGAAAAAATTCACTTCTTTGATACTTATAAAAACCCTTAACCATTCACCTTTTTTATGATAAAATAAAAGTGTAAAATTATGAAAGAAGCCGATAAGTAAAGAGATACTATGAAAAAAGGTAAATCATCCATATCGAAAAGTAAATCTTATAAAGAAACAGGTGAATTCTGGGATAGTCATGATCCTGGCGAATTCTGGGACAAAACCGAAAAGGCCGATTTCGAGGTAGATATTGAATCTAATATAACTTATTACGCACTTGATAATAATTTGTCGGCGCAAATTCAATCTATATCCAGACAGAGGGGGATTTCTCCTGAAACTCTGATAAATCTGTGGATACAGGAAAAATTACAGACAATAGATGAAAAAATCAGTCGTTCTTAATGATAAGTTAAAGGCTGGACCGACCATATGTGCATTAAAATGTTTGAAACCCTCCACGGCCAATACGGCCCCTATACATACAAAGACTGGCTTCCCGTGACTTCTATACCCCGGCCTTCTCCGACTGTTGATACGTATCTAATGAAATCTGCTCCTGATGCTATTTTTGATGATATGTGATAATGATTTCCAGGCGAGATACCATAGAAATCCATACCGGCATTGCCGTCGCTATGCTCGCGCAATGACAGAATGCGTAAGTCCTGTTTCATTACTTATTCAAGAATTTTTTTTCAAGCTGCGCAAAAACGGTATCTACCCGATCAATCTGATTATCCCGGCACCTCCGTCAACTTCTACTATCTGTCCGTCTTTCAGAACAGACATTACATTCTCCACACCTACAACACAGGGTTTGCCGTATTCCCTTGCCACGAGCGCTCCATGTTGAAGCATTCCTCCCACTTCAAGGACTATGGAAGCAGCATTTATAAAAAGAGGTGTCCATCCGGGGTTTGTTGCTCTTGCAACCAGAATATCTCCCGGTTCCAGAGGTTTTTCGTCAGGGTGTTTCAGAACCTTTACAGGCCCTCTTACAATTCCCGGAGAAACAGGCTGGCCTGAAAGCTCACCTTCTTTTACCTCTCCCGGAGGAAGGCGAAGGATTTTGCCTCTCGAATCAATTATACGGGGGAAAGCTCTGACATTTTTCAGTTTTTTCAGAAATTCCGTGTTTTTTTCCGCTATTTCCCTGAGATTTAAAGAAGTCTCTGAAAGTCCCATGCCAAGGTCGTCAAAAGTCAGGTCGAAAACCTGTTCCTTACAATCAAGTCTTCCTTCTTTTACAAGCATGTCAGCTTCTTTTAAAACCTTTTCACGCAACATATGATTGAGCATTATCATATAATATTTATGATTTTCCCTGTAACCTCCGAAGGTTTCTATGATGCGGTAAAGTCTCTGAAATTTTCTGCTTGTAATCCATCCTTTTTTATGGGCCGCTTCGGAAAGATATTCGAAGGCCTTATATCTTTCTTTCTGGCTCTGTTCATAAAGTGTCTGAGGATTCTGAGCAGTATCTTTGATTTTAGAAAGAGAAATTATCTGTTGAAGCAACATACCGGGGTTATCAATATATCTTTCTGTAGAAATATCCATTTCTACTGCACCGCGAAAGCCGTACTTTTCCATAAAATCATCCCAGCCATGAAGAAATTCTCGTGAAATTTTTCTCTCTCTGATTTTTTGATTGAAACTATCTACATCTTTCATGTCTTCAGGGTCGGCAAGTTCTGACAGATGATAAAGGGCAAGTCCCATTTCAACCGTTACATTTCCGGGAAGGGATCTGTCAATATTATCTAACTGCTTTCTCACTTCTTCACTGTCATGTTCAAATAACTTCCTTATTCTATCTTCAGCACCTGTGGCTATGAGAAAAGCAGGAATCATTGTATGCATGATGATATGAGCTGTTTTTTCCATAGTTTTTTCTGCAAAATCTCTGAAAGACTGTTTTTTTTCTTTCTCTGCCTTCATTTCAATAAGATATTTTTCAACCTGTCTCTGATAATTTTTAGCCATATGTTCTGGCATTACGGCTGCCTCGAAAAGTCCTGCTATGGCATCAGACATATTCCATAAAGCACTGAGTTGCATTCCCTTAAAGGAGGAAGGAGCTTTCTGTGGTATATATTCTTTTACATCAGAGTTCATTAAAATATCGGAAGTGAGAGTATCCATCATTTTGAATCTTCCGGCAAAGAACTCTTTTGTTACGAGTGAAAAAAGATTGGAGAGATTCATGTAAAGGCGGCATCCGCAGGATTTTCCTATACCTTCTGAAATATTACTCAGAAGATCCCTTCCGAAAACTTCCTGTAAAGCCCGTGACAATATGGCATTAATCCAGTCACAGCCCATAACCGATATGGGGCCGTGAATGCCCTGATTGGTTAAAGCAAGATCCAGATAAAGATGTTTTTGCTTTCCCGGAACTGTTATCATTTCCTCGGGAAGAGGTATGTGGGTCGTAACAGGTCTGGCCTGCAGCATATATAGTGTTCCCCCTGCATAGGCCCATTCAATATCCATAGGTTTTTCATAAAAAGCCTCGATTTTATTGAGTATATCAGTTAATTCCAGTATCTCATCATCTGACAGGGTAAAATCTTCCTGGCGGTAACCTTCTTTTTCCTCTGTTCCCCCTTTATCGTTAAGCCATATAGAAAGTTCTTTTTTCCCCAATTTCTTATCTAAAATCTTTCTGTTTACCTTATCTACGATAAACTGATCGGGAGATACTATACCTGAAACTACAGATTCACCGAGTCCCCGGTTTGCGTTTATTACTCCTTCATCATAACAGTTGTTTAACGGATTAAGAGTAAATCCTACGCCCGATGTTTCACTTGCAATCTGTTCCTGAATAACTACTGCAATCTTCGGATCATATACGGAAAAATCATGTTCTTTTTTATAAAGGACTACTCTTTTATCCAGACAGGAAGCAAAGGCTTTTTTTATTGCTTCTTCTATGTCGTCAGGCCTTACTCCGAGAACTGTTTCATATCCTCCTGCAAAAGATGCCCCTTCCAGGTCTTCTTCGGGAGAAGAAGAACGGACTGCAAAAAATTTCCTGTTACTCCCCATATCTGTGAGAAGTCTGTGAAATTCTTTTTTCTGTTCTTCCGTTAATTCCAGTGTATAAGCCAGTTCTTTTAAGGAATCACATATTTCTCCCAGTTCCTCCGGTGAGGATTTTAAAAACCTGTTCCATTCCGCCCCTGATTTGATTGTATCAAACCATGGTTTAAAAAATGCTACTGTGAGAACAAAGCCGGGAGGAACAGGAAGACCGGCGTGAGACATTTTAATGAGTGATAATCCTTTACCTCCCACTTCTCCCAGGGATGGTTTATCTTTATCGGAAAATGAATAAATTAATTTCATGAATACCTTCCTTCCTAACTGTCATGACCGCGAAGTATGAGAAACTGTCCATCCGGTCACGTGTTATGCGTCACGATTCTCATATAAATAGTTCTGATTTATTTCCTCCAGAAATAACAATATTTTATACTTTAGCAGAATTTAAGTGAGTGGTGATCGGAATAGGACGCTTTCACTCACTATTCGCTACTCACTTATCTGATTATTGTATCATTATG
>JBEHWP010000431.1:0-5895 GCA_040217665.1 Vulcanimicrobiota bacterium | reverse complement strand
CTGAGAATTACCTGAACAGTTGTATTCCTTGGAACGTGACTGAGAGCAGGAGGATTCTGTTCTGTTATCATGCCTTTCGGAATATTTTCATGAGCTTCTTCTTTTTCAACAAGATACTTCAGACCCAGTTCATTTATCTTTACTTCTCCGTCATGAGATGGCAGACCTTTCAGATTCGGCACATTTACAAGTTCACATCCAAGGCTTACTATAACAAAAACCTTTCTTCCAATTTTCACTTTTCTTCCTGCTTCAGGTTTTTGAAAAATAATCATGTCTTTCGGAACAGTATCACTGTATTTTTGCTGTGTTTCTATCTCCAGACCTGCCTGTTTTAACTTCTGTCTGGCCTCTATTATATCCATATTTATAACAGATGGAACAGAAACATCTGTAACCTTTCCAAAGACATCATTATAAAAATTCCATCCTATGTGCGTAATAGTTGCAATAGTTACTATAACAATAAGAAGTGCAATTATAGATATAAAAAAATTCAAAAATATCTTTACATTACTACGTTTTTTCAAAATTTCCTTCACCTCATATTCGTGATGCGTGACGCTTATGCGTCACGGGAGGTAGACAGACATTATTTACTGACTATAAGATTAATCTGTGTTCCTTTTTTAACTGACATTCCTCCTGCCGGTTGCTGGGATAGAACAATACCTGTCTGTTCCTCAGAAGGTTGAATTATAACTGAACCGGTAATAAGTTCCTTTTTTTCAACAAGCAATTTTGCTTCATTAATATTCATACCTACCAGATTTGGCACATTTACCAGTGATTTATCCTGAGTTTTAGATACAACCAGCCCTATAGTACTGCCTGTAGGAAGAAGAGTTTTGGGAAGAGGTTCCTGCTGTAAAACTGTTCCGGGAACTACATCATTTGATAACATTTCACTTATATTTCCCGGTGATAAACCTTTAAGACGAAGGGCATTTTTTGCATCCATTAAAAGTTTACCTCTTACATCAGGGACTTCTACTATTATGACCTTTGATTTTACTATGACCTGAATCTTTTTATCTTTAGTAATAGCTGTTCCTGCAGAAGGAGACTGAAAAGAAACTATCATATCATCATTTATATTACCTTCATCTGATCTGGTTACCAGGGTAAGTCCCAGTTGTTCTGCAGTATTTTTTGCTTCTTTCAGAGTTTTAGCAAGCAATTCAGGCACAATTATTTTATTATTTTTAACCAAATTTACCATAGAGCCGGAACTTAATATAACTTTAACAGTAGAATTACTTTCCACCAGTGTATCTACCGGCGGATCCTGAGAAATAACTCTGCCTTTTTTTATTTTATTACTGGCTTCTTCCCTTAATACAAGTAGTTTTAAACCCTGAAGTGCAAGTAATTCTTCTGCTGCTTTTTTCGATAAACCCTTAAGGGATGGTACAGAAATACCTTCTCTTGCTTTACTTATAACAACCTTTACCATTGTTTTACCATCTACTTCTGTACCTGCAGGAGGTTCCTGTGAAATAATATAGTTTGGCTTTAAATCTTCATGATATTCTTCACTTACTACAGTCAATGTAAGTCCTTTTTGACTTACCTTTAGCCGGGCTTCTGAAAGATTCATTTGAACCACATAAGGTATAACAACTTTTCTGGAACCTGAACTTACAACTACAGAAACTACAGTTCCTTTTTTAACCAGTTTTCCCGGTTCAGGTTCCTGAGATATGATGGCACCGCTTACTATATCATAGCTATATTCTGTTTTCACATCACCAAGTACAAGTCCCCATTGTTCAAGATTCGCTCTGGCTTGACTTTCTTTTCTGCCCTTTATATCAGGAACTGACACAAGAATTTCTTCAGGGGTCGATCTTTTAAAAGCCCATATAATACCAATTGTAATACCTGTAATGAAAATAATCAGAAGAGAAAAAAGGATAAAATAATAAACAGGAATAGTTTTTGTAGCCTTTTTTCTTTTCTTCAAATCATCAAGAGTAAATATTATTTCCTCTTCGTCAGATATATATGTATCGCTCTGTAACTGTTTCTCATAGTCTTCCGGGAAAAAGGTAACATCTCCTCCGCCATTTTCAGAAGCAACAGTCTCACTGTATTGACTGTCAATTATGTCCTCATTTTCCAGTTCCAGTCCGTCTATAGAAGTGGCACATGACTGGAGTTCTCTCAGAAAATCCTGAGCAGATGCATATCTGTTTTCAGGCTTTTTTTCCATAGACTTCAATATTATCTTTTCCAGCTCAGCCGGTATGGAAGGGTTTACACTTCTCGGAGCCTTCGGGTTTTCTTTAATATGTTTACTGGCAAGCTCCATAAGGCTATTTCCGTCAAAAGGCAGTCTTCCTGCAGACATATGATAAAGGAGCACGCCAAGGGAATATATATCGGAATGTTCTGTGGCAGTTTTACCTGATGCCTGTTCAGGAGAAAAGTAATAAGCAGACCCCATAATCACACCGCTCTGAGTGATATCACGTAAATCAACAGCTCTTGCAATACCAAAATCTACTACTTTTAACTGATTCTCTTCCGTTAACATAATATTCTGAGGTTTTATATCTCTGTGTATTACTCTTTTCTGATGAGAATAATCCAGAGCCCGGCAAATTTGAATACCATATTTTATAACGTCTCCTGTAGACAGTTCTTTTTTTCTTTCCATAAGATTCTCAAGAGTACCGTTTGACATATATTCCATCACAATAAAATAAAGGTCACCTTCCCTGCCTATATCATAAATACTTACAATGTTTGTATGAGATAAACCTGCTGCAGCTCTGGCTTCTCTGTAAAAACGTTCCAGCACGCCTTTATCTCTCGTAAAACTATCTTTCAGAACCTTTATGGCTACAGTCCTTACGAGAAGAAGATCTGTCCCTTTATATACAACTGCCATACCGCCTGATGCGATTTTTTCCGTAATCTTATATCTCTCTTTAAGAATCTTATCAATTAAATTCATTTTCAAATCGTGACGCGTGACGCGTGACGCGTGACGCGGGGATTATCCTTTTAAATCGTGACGCGGGGATTATCCCTGTATAAAGTATATCATAAAACCGGATTTATATATCAGACAATTCTATTTGAGTCAATAAATTCCTGCTACAGGTGAAATGTCAGGTTAATTCTATTGATTAAAAGATAAGAGACTGTTATAATATAATTATTGAGGTAAGCATAAATAATACATATATGCTCTCGTGACGTTTAACGGGTAACGCGTGACGGGAGGAAAACCTTTATTACATGCTTATGGTCATGTCAATAGTTTCATAACTACAAAATCGTAATGCTTGATATCCGGGGATTAACTCCGTAACGCGTTACGAATCAGGTGATTATTTTATGAAAGAAGACAAAGAGAATAAGGGAGTAGAAAAATATCTTTTCGATGGAAATTGGACGGAAAAAGATGGTATAAAATGGGCTTTCTTTGCCAGTGAGAAAGATAAAAATTCTCTCCACTTAAAAACTTCCGAAAAAGAACCTCCTGTACAGGCACAGGAAAAAATTCCTCATAAAGAAAAAATTTCTTCTCTCGATAAAGTTTCCATTACAGATCTCGGACGGGCCACAGGAGGAAGAAGATATAACGATCAAACCTCTTCCATACCGGCTGAAGGTTTACTTGAACCGGGGACTATACTCTGCGAAAGATATAAAATTGTAGAACGTTATAAATCACTTGAAAAAAGAGAGTTTTATATGGCCTATGATCTCAGACTTGAAGGACCATGTATTCTGAAGGAATTAAAAAGTTCTCTTTCTTCAGGTGAAGAAGAAGCATATTATCGTAAAAAATTCAATGAAGAGGCAAAACTCCTGGCAAAACTGAGTCATCCCAATCTTCCTAAAACGATGGACTATTTTATAGAAAAGGGAAGATATTTTATGGTTATAGACTATATAGAAGGTATTGATCTGGAAACATATTTTGAAAACTGTTACGGGCAGATATCAGAAGAGCAGATACTCAAATGGGGTATTAATCTCTGTGATATTCTGGAATATCTGCACAATCAGGAACCGCCGGTACTGCACAGAGATATTAAACCATCAAATCTGTTTATCAGAGAAAGAGATCGGTCTGTAGTTCTTTTTAATTTCGGTTTCGCCATAAGAAGTGATAGAGCCAGCACAAAAAAAATTGGAACAAGTGGCTATGCCCCTCCCGAACAAATAGCCGGCAACGCTGAACCACGAAGTGATATATATTCTGCAGGTGCAACACTTCATTATCTTCTGACCGGAGAAGCACCCGGAATGGATGGTAATTTTATGACTGTACTTTCTCTTAACTTCTCTGCTTCAATATATACTGATATAATAATAAAAAGAGCACTCAAAACAAAAATAAAAGATAGATATGATAATGCGGGAGAAATGAAGGCAGCTCTTATTGATGCCCTGGAAAAACTAAAAAAAGCCGAAGAAGAGGAAGAAAAATTCTTTAAAGAAGGTATTAAAAATAGTGAAGACTATTTCGGAGAACTTGTCAGAAAAATAGAGAAAAAAGATAAAGGGAGACTTCTTGCTATAAAAGAACTCGGTAAACTGAGAGACATAAGAGCACTCTCTATATTAATTCCTCTTCTTTCGGACGAGAGTGCCAGTATAAGACTCTGTGCTATTACTGCTCTGCACAATATAAAAGATAAAAAATCCGTCCCTTCTCTGGCAAAATTAATTGATGACACAAATATTGAAATAAGGCAGAAAGCCGTTGAAGCTATAGAATATATTACAGATAAAAAAATACCTCCCCTTATAGTTGTCCCCAGGGAATCGAAATTATAAACAAAAAATTAAGTTCATCTCCACCTGAGCTATGGACGCTACAGGTGGAGAATTCTGGAGTCGTTAAGTTAAAAAGAAACATTCATAATAATGGCATAGATGAAAGATGTCATTATTTTTTTTTAGAACTATAAACTTTAACGTGATATTACCGATAATTTTATTAATTACTATACTTTTGCAGATTTTAGAAACTGTAAAGAAATAATCTATTCAATGTTCAGGTGTCAGTTGCCGGGTCAGGAAGATTAAAACCCGGAACCTATTTAACAGCTATATTTATGATAAAAATTAAAAAGAAAGTTAAAGGATGTTAATAAATTTTAATGAATTTATAATTGAGAGGTGATAAGTGAAAGATGAGAGGAAACGAAAAGTTACCTTTCTCGCGTCACGAATAAAAAAATGGCTTTTACATATTTTTTTAGGGATTACCATACATTGAATTTAACAGTACAGAATGTAGTCAAATATGCTTCAGGGAAAAGTAATATTCGCATATGGGATGCAGGCTGTGCCATGGGGCCTGAACCCTATTCCCTGGCAATCATATTTGCCGAGAACATGGGACATTTTGCCTTCAGGAATTTAAAGATTGACGCTACAGACATAGATGAAAGCAATCTATTTGAAAAGATTATTTCTGAAGGTGAATACCATGAAGAACCACTTCAGCGTATTCCTCCTGAAATTTTTGCAAAATATTTCGATAAATCTTCGAAACCGGAACATTACAAAATCAATGAAAAAATAAGAAAAAGCGTGGTTTTTCAAAAACACAATCTCCTGTCACTGAAGCCTGCAGGCAGTGATTACAGTTTAATAATCTGTAAAAATGTGCTCCTTCATTTTCAGCAGTCGGAAAGAATAGAAGTTATCAGAATGTTTCATAAGGCACTTGCACCGGGAGGATATTTTGCAACAGAACAAACTCAAAAACTACCGGAAGAATTATCAGGTCTTTTCACCCAGGTAGTTTCCGATGCCCAGTTATTCAAGAAGGTTTAATGGCAGAAACGAACCTCTGTGTTCGCCCGTTAAGTGGTGTTCCCATGCGTAACGCGTTATGTAAAAAAAGGAATAAAAAATTATGAA
>JBEHWP010000430.1:0-5903 GCA_040217665.1 Vulcanimicrobiota bacterium | reverse complement strand
AACCTCCTGGAAACTTCTTCCCATTTAATATTCTTAAAGAAAGCATCAATATAGGCGGCTCTGTCTAACTGATAATCGGTCATATAGGCATGTTCAAAAACATCCATTATGAGAAGGAGTCTGCCTCCTGCCATATGTCCTGTATCATGTTCATTAATCCACATATTAAGTAAATGTCCTGTCCGGCTATCTTCATAAAGAGCAACCCATCCTATGCCCCTCATTTTACCTGCAGCAACAAAATCTTTTTTCCACAGTTCAAAACTGCCGAATTCATAACAGATTTCTTTATATAAATCACTTTTTTCATCTATGATACCATTGCCTCCAAGATTTTCAAAATAGTATTCATGGAGTCTCATACCATTGAATTCCCATCCGAGACGTCTTTCCATTTCGGCATATTCGGGGGAACCGACTTTATCCTCTGTCAGAAGAGTTTCAAGTTTATTTATAATAAGATCGAAGTTTTTCACATACCCCTCATAAAGCTTGAAATGGTTTTGAAGCATAGTATTACTGAATCCCGGCATACCAAGCAGATAAGAATAGTCATGGGCCTGATAAACAGGTTTTGCTTCTTCTCCCATAACAGCAGTGAGATTTACCATTAATAATGATAAAAAGATAAAAGATACAATCAGGAAATTTTTCATTTATCGTTCCTCCTTTTTTTGATTAATTATATCATAAAAAGTTATCGGAAGAAAAATCATTTTTTTGAAGAAATTAAACCATATAATTTTTCTCTGTTACGTATCCTCTTAAAGAGAGGTTCTTCAGAGGTTTCATAGATACCGGTATTTTCTTCAAAGGTTTTCTTTCCCGGATTTATATAAAAAATACCGAGAGGTAATTTTTCTGTTGATCTTTTGAAAGCATCTGCTCTGTTATAAGGGTTATAGTCATCTTCAAGGTAACAGGTCTGTTCCTTAAACCACTTAAAGGTATTTACTTTATTAAAAGTAACACATGGCTGAAAAACATCTATCAGAGAAAAACCTTTATGTTTTATGGCTTTTTTAAAGATCTCCTTTGTTTCCTGAAAATCTCCGCAAAAAGCCCTTGCCACAAAAGATACATCAAGGGAAATGGCAATACTGACAGGATTAAAGGGTTCGGAACATACTCCGTCTGTCTGAACATTGGTTTTAAATCCGAGCTGAGATGTGGGAGAAGCCTGTCCTTTTGTAAGTCCGTAAACCATATTATTATGTACAATAACGGTTATATCAGGATTTCTTCTTACAGTATGTATGAAATGATTGCCTCCCTCACCGTATATATCTCCGTCGCCGCTTTCTACAATTACCGTAAGAGCAGGATTGACAGCTTTTATGGCAGTTGCAGGAGGAAGAGCTCTTCCATGGAGGCCGTTAAACACATGGGATTTAATAAAATGAGGAGCTTTGGCAGCCTGGCCTATTCCGGACACCATCATAAGTTCTTCCGGCTTTATATGGAGTTCTGTAAGAGCTTCTTTCAAAATCTTCAATATACTGAAATTACCACAGCCGGGACACCAGGTTATTTCTGTATGGGCCATATCAAATATATGTTTATCCATATTCATCTACCTCACAGCATAATATTATATAGAAAAAGAACAAAAAAGGCAATAAGTATAATATTTATATTTTATACTTTCGCAGATTTTAAAAACTGTAAAAAACAATCCAGGAATGAAGTCAAAATAACTGTCGTAAATGAGGGTTATGGGTGCCGGGTTTTGGATTAAGAAGTTTTAAAACCCATAACCCGTAGCCAATAAAATATTTACCTATAAAGTCAGTAAAAACAAGGAAATTATGAAAAAGTGCAAAAGTATAGTTATATTAATAAAGGAAATTTAAATTTCTAGAAGAATAATTTTAACAGGTATTCTCCACAGAGTCCATTGTCCACAGAGGAAAAGTTTATATCGTGATGTGTAATGCGTGACGCGAGGATACAATCGTTCTAATAATTTGCCGGAGTTATTTTTCTTACAGTACAGAGTACAATGGACCACTTATAATAAATTTGTAAAAAATAATGACAGAGGAGTTTTTGAACAATATGATTGAAACAGGAACATTCTATTCTGAATATCTCGGTGAAGAAAGAAAGATTTATATATATGTCCCTGAAGGATATGGAGAAGATCCTGATAAAAACTATCCTGTACTTTATATGCAGGACGGCCAGAATATATTCAGCCATCATGGAGAACATGCCACTAAAATAAAATGGAACATGGACAAAACAGCAGGGAAATTAATAAAAAAAGGATTTATTGAAGAAATTATTATAGTCGGCATTGCCAATTCGGAATGGAGAGATGACGAATATACCCCTACAGTGGATGCTCAGGAAGGTTCCGGTGGTTATGCTGATATGTATCTGAAATTCCTGACAGAAGAAGTAAAAGGTTATATTGATGAACATTTTGCCGTACGACCTTTCAGAGAAGATACTGCAATAGGAGGTTCTTCTCTCGGAGGCCTGCTTTCACTGTATGCTGCCATAGCTTATCCGGAATATTTCGGTAAAGTAGCAGCTATTTCTCCTTCCATATGGTGGGATAATAATATTATCCTTGATATGGCAGAAGAATGGGACGTAGAGCCAGATGAAATGCAGATATGGATGGATATGGGACTTTACGAAATAGATGAAGAGGAAATAGAAGCAGGAGAACCTCATCCTTTCGAAGGTTCACGGGAGCTATGTGAAATACTTACTGATAAAGGCTTTATAGTCGGTCAAAATTTTCATTATTATGAAGATTACTGGGGAAGTCATGACGAAATTTCCTGGGGCCGCAGGATGAAAAAGGTTCTCATGTTTTTATTCGGTCAATAATTGCCATTCTATCCGTACATGGTTTCACCTAACTCATCTGCAGTGGTAAATAGTGCAGGTAGTTGTACAGGTGAACCGTTATGATCGATTTTTGTTTCTTCCATAATGCGATAAAAATCTGCACTGTAAAAAAGACAATCTCCATGACCGGAAAAGAGCATATGAATATTGTAATCAAGATGAGATACAATTTCCTCTAAATTATTTATAGAGATAAGTTTCTGCCTTACAGGAACAAGGTTATTACAATCTTTAATATCACCGATGTTCCAGTCTCCTGTAATCATAGCTCCACGGAATATCAGCATCAGATCAGAAGGAGAATGTTTCGGAGCATGAACAAGGAAAATGGGCTCACCTCCAAGAGAGCCGGCCCAGCAAAAGCCATCAAATACCTCATCAAAAAGACTGCTGCAGCCGTTACCGGTTTTGAAATTTTTTATAAAAAACTGCATATAAGGATCTTTATAAAAAGAACTATGAGCTACAAACCTGGTATGAGGAAATTCCAGTCGAAATAATGTGAGAGAATTGGAATGATCCCAGTGAGTATGAGATAAAAAGGCATATTTGGGGAATATATTAAATTTCTGAAAAAATCTTTTTGCCTTTTTATATGGCGGTTTTTCCCTCCTTTTAAAAGGAGGCATTTCCACTATCGCACCTTCACCGTTATAATATAAAATCCAGCAGGCGTTCTTTAATTCTCCGTATCTCTTCAGAATTATAAAACCATCTGCAATCTTTTTCAACTCAAATAACCACTCCCCCCTTTTTTATGTAATCTCATCATACCACAGGTAATGGAGCTTTTCAATAAATCAATAGAACTATATTTTATAAACATTAAGTATCAAGTATTTTTATAGTTCTTAAGAGCTCTCTCCCTTCCTCCTGAAGAGTCTGTCCTTCTTTACTGAATAAAGCAGTAAGAGAAAATGAACAAAACTTCTGAAGAACATCTATTACTTTATCTCTCAGTTTCCCTTCAAGAGATAACTTCTGAAGGGCAACCTTCACGGCTTCCCTGACAGAAGGGTCTTTATCCTTTAATATTTTGCATAAAGGTTCTATAACTTTTTCACTGTTTAACTTTCCAAGAGCCCAGCACGCACTGCACCGAACTTTACTATCTTTATCTCTGAGCATTTCTACAAGATGGCTCATAGCTCTGTGGCTTTCTATTCTACCAAGACCTGTTACAGCCTGAACTCTCACTGCAGGATCGTCATGTTTGAGGGATTTAATGAGAAACTCACAGCTTATTTCACCGCCGTATATAGCCAGAACTTCAAGTGCTTTAGGACTGAAAGACACGTTTTTTTCCACATATTCAATAATTTGTTCTATTGCTTCAAGTCTGCCGAGTGCTTCTATTGCCCGGTCAAGAACGACATGAGATTTGTCTGATAAAAGATTTATTACAGGGTTTATACCTTCCTGTATTTTAAGTATACCCAGTATTTCAGCAGCACTGCCCCTTATTTCTTCATTGGAATGTTCCAGAGCTTTTATAAGCAAAGAGGCTACTTTCAGAGCTTCAGTAGAAGCAAGCAATTCAAGGCTTTTCTGCCTGGCTTTAGGATTGCCGAGAGCTTCTATCAATTCCTGAAAAGCTTCCTGTTTAAAGAGTATTTTCAATCCACTGTTTCTTATAAACCTGTCTTCATGGCCAATAAGCTTTTTCACTGATTTTATTATATCTTCACCTTTTATACTGCTTAAAACCTCTACAGCAGCCAGACTGATAGCTTCCCGTTTATCATGTAATGATTTAATAAGAATTTGAACAGGCCTTATCAGGCACAGGGCATCTATAATATGTTTTTTAGCTGTTTCATCTCCGTCAGGCAACAGAGCAATAAGTGGCTCTACAGCCCGTTTTTCCCTGAGTTTTCCAAGGGCTATAACGGCACTGGTTCTTACATGTTTATCATCATCTTTTAAGGTTTTTAATAAAGGTTCTACCGTTCTGCTGCCTTCCACATTACCCATAAACATGGCAGCGCTACCTCGAATATCGGAAGGCATAGTTTTATCTTTCAATATTCTCATAAGAGGTTCTACAGCTTTTTCAGATCCGAGAAAACTTAAAGCACTGATTATATTAAAATCTTCCCTGTCATCATCTTTCAGAGCTTCAATAAGTATTTTTTCCGCAAGTTCATTATTACCAAAATCATATAATACTTTTTCTATGTCTCCTTCATCTTTTAATCGTAAAATCAAGGTACTCTCTTTCTTAAATGCTTTTATGGCATCTGCCACATGTTTATCTTCTTCAAACTGTTCAAGTGCTACAAGAGCCTCTTCTCTTACTTCATAAGATGGATCCTTTAATGAATCCAGAAGAATTTCTATAGAATCGCCTGCACCTAGTTTTCCCAGAGCTCTTGCACAGCTTGCTCTGACAGCACTGTCTTTATCCCTGCATAGCAATTCCGATATAACAGGTATAGCTTCAAAAGCCTCCATTTCAGTAAGTATTTCCGCTATTTTATCCCGTCCGACAGAATAGTCTGTTTCCAGTGCTTTTATAAGGTAAGGTACGGAACTGGCAGATCTAAAATGCCCAATGGCTTCTATTATTTCAATCCTTGCAGCATCAAATTCATTTAATGTCTCAAGTTCTTTACAAAGTTCAATTACCGGGTCATTCGTTTCCATAGATTCCCAAATTGTCTCCTCTTCCAGTTTTTTATTTCTCTCCAGTTCAAGGGCTCTGTCAAAACACTCTATAGAATCGTCATCTTTTCCCTGTTCTTTAAAGACACGCCCTTTATTGAGCCACAATACTATCTCCATATCACCTCCTATTTCTATAGCTTCATCAAAACACCTGAGAGCTTCTTCAAAGTTACCATCGCCAAGAAGCTTCAGTCCTTTATCATTTAGCTCCCTGGTTTTATGAGCATCCTCCATTATATAACTCCTAATTATTGAGCAATCAGGAATCAACAAATAACTTTATATAGTGATCTATATGGGAATCGCGACACGTGACGCGAGCAATATTCCCATTTTTGTTATAACTACATATTTATGGCAGTTATCATCTG
>JBEHWP010000429.1:0-5908 GCA_040217665.1 Vulcanimicrobiota bacterium | reverse complement strand
AGCGAAGAGGAAAAATATAAGAACAGGCACATTATAAATTCTTTTATAAGTATGAGAGATTTACTGCCGGAACAGATAAGAAAAATAATTGAGCTGGCACAACTTGATGACTGGCTTGCTGTAAAATTAAGAGTTAAAAATCAGATAAGATCGTTTATAGAAAGAATTGATAGTAATGTAGTTGCTATAACTCTGGATGTAGGAAAAGAAGATAAAAAATATATAGAAGAAACAAGAAATGTGGAAAACAGGGCCATATGGGCCATAAGTCTGGTAGCACTTATTGTTCTTATTCTGGCAGGTTCTCTGAGTTTTCTTGTAACCAGGAGCATTACGGAACCGCTCAAAGCTCTGGATAAAGGGGCAAAGTCCATAGCAAAAGGTGATTTTTCTTATTCTGTTTCCATAGAGGGACAGGATGAACTCAATCTTATGGCAAATGCTTTCAATCAGATGACAAGAGAACTTGCAGAATTATATGAAAATCTGGAACAGAAGGTTAAAGACAGAACCATTGATCTGGAAGAGAAAAATCGACAGCTTATTGATACACAGCAAAAACTTATAGAATCTGAAAAACTGAATACCATATCACAGATAATTGTATCTATTTCTCATGAAATAAATAATCCCATGACATCTGTCCTGGGTAATGTAATGATATTAAAGGCTGAAAAGAATACGATAAGCAGGGAAGAACTCGGCAAACTGCTGGATACAATAGAGGAACAGCTTAAAAGAATAGTAGGAGTTATGGCCAAACTCAGAACAATGGAAAGGCCGACAAAAAAAATCTATATGGACGGAGTGGAAATGATTGATATAGATGGTTCGTCTTAACGTTTTCCTTCTTTGATTTTATAGACTATTTCAAGTATAGGTATCATTTCTCCTGTATCAAGCCATATACCGAGACATGACGGACATCTATCTATTTTTACGGTTTTCTCCTTTGAAAAATACCTTTTTTCCATTTCAATATTACATACAGGGCATAAAAGAACTTCATCCCATTCTATTCCTTTTTCTATCTTTTCTCCTTCCAGAATATCCCGCTCAAGGCCTGTAAGGGTCTTTAATTCTTCATTGTCAAGCCATATACCGTCACAGTAAGAACATGTGTCGGCAAGAATTTTGTTCTCACATAATGTTTCTTCCATGGGCATTTTATCTCTCGGACATCTCATAGGTTTTTCTCCTTTATAAGTTTTACAACTTTTTAAATATTATATCATAGTAAAAAATAAAATTCCATAATGATTGCGTTTAAGGTAGTGTAAAATAAAAGCTGGTTTATTCATGCTTTGTACAATATTACCTTTAAATTTTACACTACCTGTTACGCATTACACTTCTCATATAAATCATAGTTCCAGTCACTTTACGCTGAAAAATCTCCTGTTTAAATCAATAATCCTGTAACAGAGAACCTTTGCCAGGTTAAAACTGAACTGGTGGTAAAGTTTCATTATGGAAAGAAAATCATCTTTACTGATTGTATATAATTCGGCTTTAGGCGATGAAATTTTTCCTGAAAGAGAACGGGGGGCATCGGAAAGAACTCCCATTTCGCCCAGAATATCTCCTTTATGAAGGGTTATAATACTTCTCTCATCCCATCTGTCAAAAAATCTATAAAGGGTTATTTCACCGGATTTTATTATATAAACTTCCTCTGCTCTGTCTCCTTCATTAAACAAAACTGTTCCTTCTTCATATTTTTTCAATTTAATTCTTGTACAGATTCTCTGCAGCTCTTTCTGGTTTAAAACACTGAAAAGCGATATAGAACCAAGTATTTCTGACTTTTTATTTGATCTCTCAAGTATGTCTTTATCTTTAAGATAGGAGTAATAATCACCTAAATAATTTACCAGTCTGTCCGTAGCTTCTGCTATTTTTTTACAGAGTATTTTCGACAGATTTATACTCAGTTCCGGAGAGGTTCTCAATATAAAGAGAAAATCATCTTCTGAAATAATATATAATTCTGCTTTCTGTGAGTTCACTCTTGCAGAAAGTAATCTTTTTTCTTTTGTGATTAGAGCCATCTCTCCGAAAATATCACCCTTATGAAGACTTAAAAGATCTTGATGTTTATCCGTTTCCTTATAAAGGCATATTTCTCCCGATTTTATTATATATACATTGTCTGCACTGTCTCCTTCTCTGAAAAGAAGAGCCTGTCCCTCATATTTTCTTAATTTTATCTTCTTTCCAATCTTCTCAATACGGGATTGAGAAAGATTACTGAAAAAAAGAGTGTTCTTAATAATATCTTTTTTATTATAAAATGTCTCTATATCACTGGAGGCTCTTTTCAGAGGGCAGGCCATAGTGAGTGAGAAATCCCTCTTTTCTTTTTCCTTAAAAGCAGCATAGTTTTTTAATTTTTCATCCAGCAAATAATAACAGAATATGTGATATTTTGCTTTTTCAAGAAAATCAAAGGATTCCCTGATGTAATCAGTTTCTCTTACTTCGAAAAATTTCACAAAATGTTCATTAAACTTTATATATTCCTGAAGAAATAATTCATAATGTTTCAGAATATTTTCTTCACCGAAATAAGAAACAAATTCTTTCTCATATTCATTGTTCACACTGATCTTTTGTTTCTTTTCATAAAACTCTTCAAGATTTGCTCTGAAATCTTCTATCGTTTTTATAATATCCTTTTTCATGGCTTCATCTATATCTCTATCGTTACCAGTAACCGGTTTCATATATATAATACTGCTCTTATCTGTCATATGAGAAGATATCAGTGGCACTATATGTTTTATATAAGAATCCAGAAGAACAAGTTCATTTAAAGGATAAAATTTTTCTCTAATTTTTTTCAGAGAAACTTCCTGTTTTGCAAACATTACTTCAAGCTCTTGTATAAGAAGAGAAATTTTATTTTTTTTCTCTCTCTTATTCCAGTGAAATGTTAATTCTCCGATTTTATTTATTAAAGACTCTGTTTTCAGAATAATCTCTTCTATATCTTCTATATTATTTTTTAAAAATTCAATATTGCTCTGAACAAAAGCAGAAAGAAGTGCTCCATAACATTCATTTCCGGCATCTAATGCATCTAATTTTTTATTGTTATATATTCTCTGAATTGTTTCTTCCATAAAATAAAGAGGTACACACTTATTCATAATAACTCCCTTCCCCTATTATTTCTACAGTTTTGAACTTTACATATCCTTCTCTGACTTTTATGAGACCTTTTTCAGCCATGGCAAAATCTTTTTTTTCAAAAGCACCTTCCAGTATACCGAGACCTTCATCTATTTCAGATAAACCTTTTTCAATAATTTTTTTAAATTTATCCAGGTGGCTGTCAGAAGAAAGGGCTTTCTCTGCCAGTTCTTTCAGTTCTTTTTCCTGGGCATCGTAAATTATATCTCTGAGATCATCCATATATTTCCATCGCTCTTCTTCTGAAATTAAACTCTGAAAAGTGAGATTTATAAGACGCTTCAGAGCGGAAAAAAAGGTAGAAGACAGAACCCTTTTTTCTGCTTCCATTAAGAGAAATTCTTCTTCAGAAAGGGAATTATTTTTATCCAGAAGAGCCATTTCTCTATAAAATTTATCCAGTTTATACTGGATTAACCTGTTATTATCTTCAATATTTTTCAAATGAAGGTTCTTAAAGCCATCCTTATATCTGCTGACATGTTTTTCTGTTATTTCAAAGGATTTTAATATTTCTACAAGATTATTTTTAACTGCAGTCAAACCTGAAAGTTGCTCCTGAAGTTCTCCTTCTGCTTCTTCGAGAGGAAAAGAAACACTGTTATATTTCAGATTCCACATAAAATAAGGTGATTTCATTCCTGTCACTCCCTGTTCTATTTAAAAAATTTTCTGGCCTGCTCAATCTGTCGTTCCACCTTTAAAAATTCTTCATAAGACTCTCTTGTTGACCATGATCCATCTTTAACATAATTAATACCTTCACTTACCACTTCTTTACCTTTATTTATTCCCTTTGATACAAAATTTTTTCCCTCTTTTATACCTTCTGAAGCAATCTGTTTACCTTTATCCAGGACTCCTTCTTTATTCATATTTTCAAGCATTTCTAAAACTTTTTTTCGATTCTGTTCAAATTGCCTCATTTCTTTAGCATCTTTAAAATGTTTTCCAATACCTTCTGCTGTTTCTGTAATACCTTTAACTAAATCATCACCTATTTTACCTGCACCCTTGAGTAAATCATCACCAACCTGTCCTGCACCCTTCAGGACATCATCTCCCCATTTAGCCATCTGTCCTATGGCAGGAGAGACTGCTTTACAGGCAGGGCCTATAACCTTTTCGGGAGCCATAAGAACTGCTGCAAGAGCACATCTTCCCAGACCTTCAAGTCCGTCCAGGGCAGCTTCTTTATAATTACCCTGTTTAAACTCCTGTCCTGCTTCCACAAATGTGCCGGAAGCACCCATAGTAAAAGTATCTGCTGTATCTGCTATATTCTGTGTCGCATCAGCACTTTCAAGATTTGATTTATTTATTTCTTCCTGTGAATGAAGGATGTTCTTTACATGGTCACTATTCACATTTTTATTTTTTGCCAGATCCATCTGAGTTTTCTCTGCTTCTTTATTTTCTTTGTCCAGTTTATATTGATCTACCCCTGTAATTCCATATTTAAGCATGTGATCTGCATTGAAATAATAATCTGCCTTTTTAAGACCTTCCGTCATTGTTTCTTTTGATTGCTCCATAGAATCACTAATTGATTGTCCAGACATATCCTGACTTTCTTTATATTTCTTATACCTTTCAGGATCTTCTTTCTGTAACTTATCTTCAAATTCTTTTACTTTCTTTTGATCAGGCCCTCCGGAATTATCATATTTTACCCCTATAGAGGCCAGATAAGCTCTATCTTCTATCTCTTTTATACTCTTATCAGCAGAAGACTGACTTTCTTTATATTTCTTATATCTTTCAGGATCTTCTTTCTGTAATTTATCTTCAAATTCTTTAACTTTATCCTGATTGAGGCACGAAGTGGAATCATCCTGTTTTCCTGTAGCATAATTCCAGAGACCGGTAAATATACCACCCGGCTCTTCCCCTGAATCTTTATCTGTTTTTGCATCCTGAGAAACAGAAGTTTTATCTTTTGTGTCTATTTTATTATTTTCCTGAGGAGTATCAATTTTTGATTGAGGTTTTTCTGTTTTATCTATTTTTTGCTCTGTTTTACTCTGAGTTTTTTTATTCTCTTTATTATGGTGCAGTTGAACGTTTGATGTGGAGGTATTAATAGTATTACTCATTTTAAATCACCTCTGAATTATAATATAGATTTAATATCAATTCTGAGTAAACCTTATGAAACCCTTATTTTATGACAGGCTTACACAAAATATCCCGAACAGTCAATCTCTCTTATCTGGCAGGGTTTTATAAAAAAGGTTTATTTTAAAATTATAACATATTTTCAGGTAACTTAAAAGTGACAGTGATATTAAACATTATAAAGATTATGAGTATCATTATGCTGAAGCAGCACAAATTCCCCGGATAAGTGCTGCAGAAACCTTCGGAGAATTTATGAAGAAAAAGATAACATTTTGTTCTGATTTCACTGAGACGCCTGTTGATTTTTTCGCTGTTTAGTATTAAAATATTTGTATATGCCTCGAGAGAAAGGGGGTAATATATATGAAAGTAGAAAATAAAATTACTTCTGCTACTTCTTCTGCCGGGACAAAACCTGCTTTTCAGAAATCTTCGTCAGAAGCTAAAAAAACCGGTACCCCTGTAACAGCAGAGAAAACTTCTGCTCCGTCAGATAAAATATTAACTGAAGATAAATATGAAAAAGAAACAAAGAGCGGTAAGAAAGAAGAATTTTTTGACAATGTGTCCGACCTCCGATCTATGTCGGAAA
>JBEHWP010000428.1:0-5935 GCA_040217665.1 Vulcanimicrobiota bacterium | reverse complement strand
TTCAGAGAGAAAAGATTTACTTTACAGTTTCTTTTTTCTTATTTCCCTTACAGGTTATATCTATTATCTGCAGACGAAAAACAGGATTTATTATTATATATCGGTGGTTTCATTTTTGTTATCTCTCCTTGGAAAACCAATGGGAGTTACCTTACCTGTTCTTTTAATCGTCTATGATTATCTCTATGTAAGACGTGAAATTACTTTAAAAGTTCTCATGGAAAAAATTCCCTATTTTATATTATCTTTCATTTTTTCAATTATTACATTTATTGTTCCTGTAATGGATAAATCACCGGAACCTCCCCGTTCTCTGTTACATAATATTTTTATTGCCAGTTACGGCCTCATATTTTTCTATCCCTTTAAATTACTCATACCATGTAAATTATCGGCTATTTATCCTCATCCTCCCGGGAAAGACCTTCCCTGGATTTTCCTGATTTCACCTGTTATTCTGTTTTTATTTGCAGTTATAATAATACCACCTTTAACATACAGAAAAAAAATCCTTTTTGCTCTTTTATTTTATGTAATAACCATATTGCCTGCTATACAAATATTTCCAATCCCACCCGGCATAGCTGCAGACCGGTACAGTTACATTCCCTCTCTGGGACTGTTCTATATTACAGCATCATTTATAAACTGGTATTATCACTACAATATGTCCGTCATAAAAAAAGCCTCCATAATAATATTACTGGTTATAGTAACATTTACCCTGTCATTTTTAACAATAGAAAGATGTAAAATATGGAAAAACGGTATGACTTTATGGAATGATACTCTAAAAAAATATCCCATAGCAGAAGCTTATTACAACAGAGGTATGCTATACGAGCTACAGGGAGACTATCTGAAAGCACTGGACGATTTCACAGAAGCTGTAAAGATATATACCCTGTATGATGCAGCCTATAACAACCGTGGTAATATTTATTACAAACTGGGGCAATATGACAGAGCCATAGAAGACTATAACAGGGCACTAAAGATTAAACCTGTTGCAAAAATTTATAAAAATCGAGGACTGTCTTACAGTGCCACAGGAAATTATACCAGAGCTCTGGAAGACTATAGCAAGGCTATAAATCTGGATCCGGACTCTATTGAAGCATATCAGAACAGAGGAATAATATATGGAATGATGAAACATTACGATAAAGCAATAGAAGATTTTACAAATATATTATCTATAGATCCATATAATAAAGAAGCACTCTACAATCGAAGCCTTACATATTTTAATTTTGCCGATTATGACAGAGCCTGGAATGATATAAATACTATGATGAGATTAAATTATGAAATAAATCCTGCTTTTCTTCAGGATTTAAAGGCAAAATCAGGGAAAAAATAAATTCAGTTTTTTGTTGCCTGGTGCCGGTGTTTGGTACCGGGCCAGGAAGATTGGAACGCCAGAGCTGATTTTAGATAACATTTTACTGAGTGGAAAGGTACATGGCGACTTTTCGGATAGACTCTAAATTCTATCTCTGGCACTGAAAGTAAGTTCGTGCGATAACATTTTCCTGGCCTTATTTACTATTCCTGCAGGATAAAGACCGCATTTTTCATATAAAACTTTTGTAGAGCCTGCATCTATAAAAGAATCCGGTATACCTGATCTGCATAATTTAATGTTATCTATTTCATTTCTCTCCAGTACTTCCATAACCGCACTGCCAAGACCACCGGCAAGTGCATTATCTTCAACGGTAATTATATGTTTACATTCAAGAGCAGAATTTATTATCAATTCTTCATCAAGAGGTTTTATAAATCTCAAATTTATAACCCTTGTGGAAATATCTTCTTTTTCCAGCATAACTGCCGCATCAAGGGCAATTCTTACCATATTACCTGCAGCCATAATAACAAGACTATGACCGTCTTTCAACACTTCCCCTTTACTATAAGGAATAACCTGTGGATTTTTTTTTACAGACACACCCAGGACTTCACTTCTGGGATATCTTATAGCACATGGACCGTTATGTTTCAGTGCAGTATAAAGCATATCCTGCATTTCATCTTCATCCTTCGGTGACATAATAGTGAGATTGGGAATACATCTTAAATAAGATATATCGAATACACCATGATGTGTGGGCCCGTCATCTCCAACAAGGCCTGCTCTGTCAAGACAGAATGTAACAGGCAGATTCGAAAGGCATACATCCAGAAGAATCTGATCAAAAGCACGCTGTAAAAAGGTTGAATAGATTGCGACTACCGGTCTTGCACCGTTTGCAGCAAGGCCTGAAGCAAGAGACACGGCATGCTGTTCTGCTATGCCTACATCAAAAAACCTGTAAGGGAATTTTCTGGCAAAATCAGAGAGCCCTGTGCCATCAGGCATGGCAGCAGTTATAGCTACTATAGAAGAATTCTTTTCTGCCATCTTTACAAGAGATTTTCCGAACGATTCGGAATAGGTTATCCTCACCTTTTTCTTTCTCGGTTTTCCTGTTTCTATATGAAATGGTGATGTGCCATGAAGACATGTAGCATCCTGTTCTGCATGAATATACCCTTTACCTTTTTTTGTAAGAACATGAATAAATCTCGGTCCTTTCATAGTTCTGGCCTTTTCAAATGTTTCCAGAAGAAGAGGAATGTTATGTCCGTCAAAAGGTCCGAGATAGGTAAAACCAAGCATTTCAAATAACATACCATGAACAAGAAGCTGTTTTATACTTTTTTCCAGTTTCTGTGTAGTAAGCCACATAGTTGGGCCTATGGCAGGTATACGGGCTATCATACCATCTATATCTTCTCTGAGTTTCTTGTAAGTAGGAGCCATACGCATCTGATTAAGATAACGTGACATAGCACCAACATTCGGTGAAATTGACATAGTATTATCATTTAAAACTATAATAATATTGGCACCAATATGGCCTGCATGATTTAAGGCTTCAAAGGCCATTCCGCCGGTCATGGCTCCGTCTCCAATGACTGCTATATATTGATTATTATTTCCGCAGAGTTCACCTGCTTTTGAAAGGCCAAGAGCCATAGAAATGGATGTGCTTGTATGGCCTGTATTGAAATGATCGTGAGGACTTTCTTCCCTTCTGGGGAATCCGCAGATACCTCCCGGCTGTCTCAGGGTATGAAAAGAGTTTCTTCTACCTGTTAAAATTTTATGGGTATAACACTGATGACCCACGTCCCATACAATCTTATCGTCAGGGCTGTTAAATATTCTGTGTAAAGCGACTGTAAGCTCCACTACTCCAAGATTAGATCCCAGATGTCCTCCTGTATTGGATACCACTTCAATTATAGTCTGTCTTATTTCAGATGACAGTTCTTCAAGTTCTGCAATGGAAAGAGATTTCAAATCCCCGGGATCATTAATTCCGGGAAGCAGATGGTTCATTATGTTAAAACTCCTCTCATAATAATCGTGACCCGTGACGCGTGACGGGAGGATTACGTATAACCTGAATCGACTGCAATCATTGCAGCATATAATATGTTAAAATTTTCTCTCAGAAAGATACCATGCAATCTGACGCAATCTTTCTGCTCTTTTACCTAAAGGTTCAAGAAATTTTACCGCCTCTTCTGTCAGTTCGTGAACTTTTCTTTTAGCTTCTTTCTGATTATATACAGAAAGAAAACTATTTTTCAATTTATCTTTATCAAAATCCAGTACATCATCCATTATCTGAAAAGCAAGTCCCAGATTTTCCGCATACACAGTAAGAAGGGAAAGATATTCTTCAGAAACCCGATTCAATAAAGCTCCTGCCCTTACAGATACTCTTATAAGGGCACCTGTTTTCAATTTATGAAGTGTTTCGAGTTCTTCTACTGTTTCCTGATTACATGTCAGGTCAATAACCTGCCCTCCTACCATTCCTGATATACCGGCAGAAAAGGCAATTTCATTGATAGTACGCAGTAAATTACCGGCACAGGAAGAAATATAGTTACTGGAAAGAACTTCAAAGGCCATGGTAAGCAGTCCATCTCCTGCAAGGAGAGCTGTAGATTCATCAAATTTTCTGTGACATGTCAGCTGTCCCCGTCGGTAATCATCATTATCCATACAGGGCAGATCATCATGGATAAGAGAGTAATTGTGAATAAGCTCTATTGCGCAGGCTGCAGGAAGAACTATTTCATCTTTTCCTCCCACTGCTTCCGACGTGGCAAGACACAGTACAGGACGAAATCTCTTACCGCCTGTAAAAAGAGAATACTCAATAGCCTGTGCAAGTATTCCGCCGGATAAATTGCGTTCAATAAAAATCTTTCTTAAATAATCTTCTACTAAAATCTTCTTTTTATATAAATATTCTTTAATATCTGACATTTCAGTGACCAGTGACCGGTGACCGGTGACCAGTAACCTGTGAATATAGTTTAATACAAATAATATAACAGATAACTGGTAACTGATAACTGCACACTGTTTACTACATCCTTACATCAAAATCATTATATTTTCCGGTATACTCTCCCCATTCTATATCGGCATCGGACACATAAGAAGAACGGGGTCCTCTTTTAATAACAGGTATTACACTCTCTATTATATATTTATCTCCTTCAATCAGAACCTCTACATCACCATTCCAGAGATTTCTCACATATCCTGTAAGAGGATATGGTTCCATAATCCTGTAAACATAATACCTGAATCCGACACCCTGAACCCTGCCCGTTACAATTATACGGACAGAAACCTTATTATTCTCTCTCATATATAAAACTCCTCCCGTTACAAGGTTTTTAGTTAAAAGTTTTATTTGTTGCGTGACCCGTGACCTGTGATAGGTATTTTCACCGGTACCGGGCGAACACAGTGGTTCGACCCTACTTTTCACTCTTTACTTTTCACGCCGCACGACTCACTATCCTCTACTCATCAGGTGGAAGAACCACTCCGTCTACAACCGTATCATCAATCTTTCCGCTGTTAGAAGGCGCTGTAGTCTTTTTACCGCCATTATCCTTACTCCCGCCGCTTTCAGAATAATTTGACATATTTTTTCTATGAGTCATAGTACATGTTATAGCAGGTTCAGTCCCCGGTTCGAACATATGCTCTGCTTCCGGGCAGTTACGGCCCGGCAAAAGGCCGGAAATAGAACATACTTTTACCTTTACAAATTTACCTGACGGAAACTCAAAATCTCTTACCTTAAGTCCTCTATGGGCATAAAGCATAAATCTACTCCATATCATAGCAGGATAATCTCCTCCATAGACATGATTCATAGATTGATTATCATCTCTCCCTATCCAGACACTGGCAGTATAATCAGGAGTAAACCCGACAAACCATGCATCTTTAAAATCACTTGTAGTACCTGTCTTACCTGCAGCCGGTCTATCTATGCGCGCATTTGTTCCTGTTCCCGCTTCTACGGCACCTTTAAGCATCTGAGCCATATTAAAAGCAGTATCAACAGATAAAACCTCTTCACCTCCGGGTCTGCTGTTATCTTCAATAATATTTCCGTCACTGTCCACTATTTTTATTATAGTACTGGGCTGAAATCTTATGCCCATATCAGGTATTACGCTTACAGCAGATGCCATTTCAAGAGGAGAAACAGTAGCAGAACCAAGAGCAAGGGACAGAACGGGCGGCAGTTTTTCTTTTATCCCCATCTTATAAGCGTAATTTATGACTGTATCAATACCTATTTCATCAATAGTTTTAACAGCAACAACATTTCTGGACCACCTTATGGCATCTCTTAAAGGTATGGCACCATAAAATTTATGATCCGAATTCATAGGGCTATAACTTTCTCCTCCCGGAGTAGTAAAGGTAACGGGATTGTCATAACATATAGTATCGGGAGTAAAACCTCTTTCAAGTGCAGCAGTATAGACAAATATCTTAAAGGACGATCCCGGCTGTCTTTTAGCCTGCCATGCTCTGTTAAACTGATCATTCTGCTTA
>JBEHWP010000427.1:0-5954 GCA_040217665.1 Vulcanimicrobiota bacterium | reverse complement strand
AAAAAGAAGATTTTAATATTATATGTCATGACGATATAATCAATTACGGAAGAGATGCATGTGAAAATTATATGACTCATTTCGAAAATTATTCAGGTTTTCGTACAGTAAAAGATTATGATCTCTTTATAGAAAATAATAAAAAATTTGCCATGGCAGTAGCGGAAATAATGGAAACAGAAGTTTATTCCTGGGAAGATCCGATTGATATGGAACTGAACCTCCCGCCTGCAGACAAAGAGAAAATCTGTACCATATTAAATAAATATTTTGATGATAAAGATTTTATAAAAAAATCTATTGATTATACCTGGCGTATTTCTTCCGAATAAAGCAAAAGCAGTGAGTAGAACTTTCTCTACTCACTTTTCACCCTTCACTATTTACTCTTCACCCTATTAAAATCTCATTCTCTCACTTCTGGATGCAACCGATGAACCGGGGAAGTAGCTTGTAACCTTTGAAAGTGCTTCGGTTCTGCTGGCTGTACCCAGGATTTTATAAACACATGTTTCAGGACTGCCTCCGTTGGGATAGGAAATCATTATATAACTGTTCTCATCATTTGAATAAAGAAGGAGTACTACATGATCATAATTGGATGAAGGCTGATATAAATATACAGACTCTCCGCCATAGACACTTTGAAGTAGAACGGTCATTCTATAACAATTCAGTAATTTACTGGTAAAAATCTGTTCCGCTCCAGAAGAATCCGGCCACACAAGCCCGTTCTGACCGTATAGAGAAAAGGTCCATCCGTTATGTCTTTCACTGTCATTCCACCAGGTAACAAACTCTGTTGGTTTCAGAGAAGCAACTTCAGATTTCCATTGAGTGAATTCACTCTGGGTACCGGTATCTACTACAGGAACTACAGATGTAGAAGTATCTACAGAATTTGAAATAGCAGACGAAGTAATACTTCCGCCTCCGCCACCTCCGCAGGCAGAGAAAAATAACATAATAACAAGAAGAGCCATTAATTTGAATATTCTCGATTTCATAAAATCAGTCCTTTCTTTATTAAATAGTATTAAAAGCAAAATATGTACAAAAAAAATTAAAGATATATTGATAAATTTTTTATTAATAATGAGAAAAGAAGCAAAAATACTCTTCTAGAAGCGGTTTTCCTTTTTCTTTTTTCTTTCTAAATATATAATCGGCAGAAAACAAACGGCGCAGAGGCTAAAAATAACGATAAAAGGGCTTAATTTAATTTTTACCCGGGCTAGTTCCGACGATGATTTTTTGTCATATATCATATAAGCCTGTAGATAATAATAGTTTTTTCTTATAGGCCTGAGGGGAGATATTTTATGGACTGAAGGGCAGGACTGAATTTTAACCAGCAGACAGAGAAAACCAGGATGGAACTAATACCTGGAGAACCGGAAATTTCCCTGTTATTACTGTTTTTTGCCCCTCATTAATTTAAACTGTATTTAAGAATATTCCTGTCTGTTCGGTATACCTTCCTTTTCTTTTATCATTCCATAGAACTATAAAAGAGCTGATATTACCGTTAAATATAACAGTATTGCTATAGTTCTATCAGAGTAACCTCAATATTTTCTATAGTTACTGATAAAAATCCCCGTAGAAACCCGGAGGTAAAAATAAATAACGAAGAAGCAGAAGAAAGATAATAAAAAGTAAGCCTTTTTTTAGAATGGTGTACTTCTATGGGATTACAGTTCATAACGATACGTTGTAATTCTTAAACTCAGGCTAACCGGCTATTAGCAGTTATACTAAAAAGTGAGTGGTGAACAACCTGTTTTTTTCGTTCATCACTCACTTTTTTAGAATACATTCAGAAGGTGTACTCAATTATTTTATCCTGTTCACAGGAATTACTCATTTTTTCAGAATATCCTCCAGGGGAGTACCTCTGAGTAAATTTGAAAACACTTCAGAAATACTCTTTCCTCCGATAATCGCGAGAGGTGCCATAGTTTCTGCAACTTTTTCGGCAAGATGTTTATCGGCGAATGCCTGTAGAGCTGCTATGAGATCAGGAGAAACTGCTCCTGCCTTGGCAACTACAGCATCAACATCTGCTTTCAGTTCTGCCAGTTTCTGATGAAGTGCTTTTTCTGCCAGAGAAAGTTCCTGTTCCCTTCCCAGTTTCTGTCTTTCCAGTTCCGCTTTCGATATATCGGAAAGTTTATCCTGCTGTGCAAGTTTTGCAGACAGTCTGCTGTCTTCCGTATGAATTTCGGAGGCGATCTGAGTGAGGGCAAGTTCCAGATTCTTCTTGACTTCTTCTATTTCCAGAGCCAGACCTTTCTGAGTCGTTTCAGCCTGGGCCTGGGCAATTTGCTGTTTTATTACCTCTGTTTCCCGGGTAATTTCAAGTTTCCTGTGTTCCTGGGCAATCTGTATGGCCTGCTGAACAGAGGTATGCTGTGCCTGTACAAGAAGACCTGAAATGGTACTGTCACCTATATTTACATCCAGTATTTCCACATCATAAACCCTCATGCCGTTTTCTTCAAAAGCTCTCCCGGGACGTTTGCCTCCTTCGGAAACCCCCAGAATGGTATCGCGAATAATACTGATGGCATGGGCATAAAATTCTTCAATACCCTTCTGTTTGACTATATTTCTGATCAATGATCTCATATGATCCGTGAGAAATTTAACGTAGTTTTCCACGTTAAACCATTTATCAGGATTACCTTCAAAATTTACTCTGTATGAGACGTGTATTTTTACCTGGCATAGATCTTTTGTTTCTGCCGTAACGACATCTGATACTTTATTATTCAAAACCCTTAGATAAACGGTCTTAAATAAATTACTATCAGATTTCGGCGTTCCTGTGGAAAGTTCCATATATTCAAGATTTTCGTCATATTCAAGGAGACAGGCCTGAGGACCTACAATAACCTTTCTCTCCCCTGTTTTACTTACTACCAGCACGGCATAACCTGTCCAGATATTTATTGTAACGGCACCTTCATATTTCGTATCGAGTGTTATAGTTCTTGGTTGACTGAAGGTCTGTTTTCTTGTAAAATCATCTCCTGCAAAAGCTTCTTTTGCCTTTTCTCTCTTTACATCTCTGGCTTCAGACATGGCCTCAAGTTTTTTCTGAGGAGCAAAACCGTCTAACGCTTCTTTATCTGTTACATAATCGGCTTTGATCTTGCTGGTAATCTCCATAAGCCTGCGGTTATATTCAAGAGCTTCGGAATTTCCCGGAAACATAAGCCTCACAGCTTTTTCATCCAGAACCCTTCTTACGATAACTTCTTTTCTCGGATCAGGAAGAAACATACAGGGGCCTCTCTTAAGAGAAATTTCTCCGTTCAATCTGTTCAGGACATACCTTGCTTCTCCTGCCGGTATGGCAACTGCATAGTGTCTCTCATGTTCACTGTATTTTATAATTGCATGTTCAGGCCTGGGGAAATAGATCATCTGATCTTTACCTGTTATAAAAAGTTCTTCTCCCACTTTACGTTCCGTGCCGTCTTCTTCTTTATAAGGTGCAATAACCTTTATATAAAGACCGATTATTTCATTCAATTCAATGGCTTTGAATTTTCTGGAATTATTTTTTTCGACAAAGATTTCAGTAGGTTTCGGGAATACGACAGCAGGGCCCTGAATAAAACGTTTATTTCCGTCTTCATCCAGTAAAATGCAGTATTCAAGTCTTTCCAGAGTAACTGCTTCACGGACATATTTTCCGTTATTATCTCTTACCACTTCAATACCTGTAGGAGGCATATAAAAAGACACATCTGTACCTTTAATGACAAGATGCTTGCCTATGGTCAAATCAGGGACTTCCGCATCAAGTTTTGCACCTTCTGCAATATCTGCAGAACTGCCTTTCTGCGGTTTTATAACAGCTTTTGCCCAGTTTTCCCTGGCAGCTTCTTCATTGTATACCCTTACGACAAGATACTGGTTGGAGCGAAGATGATGTCCCTGAATAACATGGGCAACCTGGCCCGGCCAGAGGGGAAATGTTACAGGACCGGGAATATTTACCTTGCACCCTGAAATCAATTTCGGTAAACTGTTTGGTCCGCTTCTCGGATGTTCTTCATCTCCTCCTTTTGCAGGATTTTCAAGGACTATATACCATCCTTCCTCTGCAAAAGGATACTGTGTTATTGCCTCCTCAAGATTACATCTTTTATACCTCCTCGAAGAAGCATCAAAAACTACAGGTCTGTCAGTATTGGCAAGACTGGTTTTATGGGGGCCCACATAGGCGATAACATTACCTTTTGTCTCATCCAGAATAAAAGCATATTCATTCGGGGCAAGTACTAAATCCCTTTCACGGCCTTCTGCCATGATAATCCTCTCCTTTCTTTTTTATATTAAAGTTTTCATCAATCCTTCTGTATTTTTTATAGTATATTTCATTAAGTAGTCGTGACGAGTAACGCGTAACGCGTGACGGGTTTAGTTCCTGACCATCACACATTACGCCTTACACATTACCAGGTCATTATTTATAAACAGGTTATAAAACTAACTATAAAATATTTCAGTACTATGTATGTGCAGGTCGGCACATGAAATATAGAGTTCCAGAAAAAATTCTAAATAGTCCGGGCAAAATCCTTCATTATAAATTATTTAGATAAACTGCCTGTACATAATTTTCACCTAATGCTTTATTTTACGCCATTAAAAATGAAAATTCCTGTTTATAATCCCGGTAATCTCTAAAATCCTGAAAATCCCGGTCAAATTTATCTTGACAAAATAGAATTTTTACATTAAATTTATAATTTCTAATTACAGGTAAAATTATAATTTATTTATTACTAAGTGTAATTATTACACTAATAGAATATCATATTTAAAAAAATTGTCAAGAGGTAAACGAAAAAATTTATGGATATCAGCAGAATAAGGAATTTTTCAATCATAGCACATATAGATCACGGTAAATCAACTCTGGCCGACAGGCTTTTAGAGGCTACCAATACCATATCACAGAGGGAAATGAGAGCACAGATACTGGACGATATGGATCTGGAAAGAGAAAGAGGCATTACAATAAAATCTCATGCCATAAGAATGGACTATAAATATTCCGACGATGAGGCCTATATATTAAACCTTATAGATACGCCGGGCCATGTAGATTTCTCCTATGAAGTAAGCCGTTCTCTTGCTGCATGCGAAGGGGCTCTGCTGGTAGTGGACTCCACACAGGGTGTGGAAGCCCAGACATTAAGTACTCTTTACCAGGCTCTTGACAATGACCTTCATATAATACCTGTAATAAATAAAATAGATCTCCCCAATGCACAGATAGAAATGGTTACAGATCAAATAATAGAACTGATAGGGTGCAAGAAAAATGAAATAGTTCCTGTGAGTGCCAAAACAGGTTACGGCATAAAAGAACTGCTTGAAGAAATAGTCATACAGATACCCCCTCCGAAAGGAAATCCAGATGAACCTCTCCAGGCACTTATATTCGATTCTATTTTTGATAACTACAGAGGTGCCATACCTTATGTCAGGGTTGTAAACGGCAGAATAAAAGCAAAGACAAAGATATTTATGTTTTCAAACGAAAAAACCTATGAAGTAGATGAAGTGGGATATTTAAGACTGAAAAAAGAACCAAGAGAGGAACTTGTAGCAGGAGATGTGGGGTATGTACTTGCAAATATAAGAAATGTAAGTGATACAAGGGTCGGTGACACAATAACAGATGCCCTGGATAAAACGTCAGGCCCCCTTCCCGGTTACAGACCTGCAAAACCTATGGTTTTTGCGGGACTTTATCCTGTAAACAGTGATGAATATAATTTATTAAAAGATGCTCTCGATAAATTAAAATTAAATGACAGTTCTCTCATATATGAGCCAGAAACATCAAAAGCTCTCGGATTCGGTTTCAGATGCGGTTTTCTTGGTCTTCTTCATATGGAAATAGTTCAGGAACGGTTATTCAGAGAATA
>JBEHWP010000426.1:0-5963 GCA_040217665.1 Vulcanimicrobiota bacterium | reverse complement strand
TCAATCCTCTATATGCCTATTATCATACCTGATATAGTAATGGGTATTTCTCTTCTGAGTTTTTACGTGTTTATTCATTTTACACTGGGACTTGTGTCTATAATTATTGCCCATGTTGCTTTTAATATATCCTTTGTCGCTGTTGTGGTAAGAGCCAGACTGTACGGATATAATAAGACTCTTGACGAAGCTGCAATGGACCTCGGAGCCACTCCTGTACAGACCTTCATGAAGGTGACATTACCGATTATTTTGCCCGGTGTTATAAGCGCTGCTTTAATAGCATTCACTCTTTCTTTCGATGATTATCTTATTACGTCCTTTGTGGCAGGCATAGGGTCAACTACTCTTCCCGTAAAGGTATATTCTATGATGAAATTCGGTGTGTCACCGGAAATTAATGCCCTTTCCACACTTATATTGTTTTTTAGCATGACTTTAGTCATTATTTCACAGAGATTAGGAGAGTAGATAATGAATAAAATAAGCAGAAGGAGTTTTTTGAAATCTCTATCATTTCTCGGATTATCAGCAGCATGCGGGCTTGGAACTGCATCCTGTACCGGTAAGGGAGGAGGTGGTGGGAAACAGCTATTTGTTTATAACTGGCCTTATTATATAAGTGATAAGGTAATACCTGAATTTGAAAAGGAATTCTCAGTAAAGGTCACTTATGATAATTATTCCAGCAATGAAGAACTACTTGCCAAATTTCAGGCAGGTGCAAGCGGATATGATTTGATTTTCCCGAGTGATTATATGGTCACAATGATGATAAATCAAAATCTTCTTGAAACACTGGATCAGAGCAGAATTCCTAATATTAAAAACCTGGATGAACGATTTAAAGGGCTCGAATGTGATCCGAAAAATACATACTCATTACCATATTTCTGGGGCACAAGCGGTATAGGAGTAAATACGGAAAAAGTAAAAGAAAAAGTGGATAGCTGGAACATACTCTGGAATGAGAAATATAAAGAATGTATATCCATGCTTGATGATATGAGATCTGTAGCCCATCCTGCACTTAAGCTTCTTGGCTATTCCCTTAATAGTACAGATAAAAAACAGATTAAAGAAGCCAAAGACCTGCTTCTGAAACAAAAACCTCTCGTTAAAGCTTATACAAGCGATACATATGTAGATTTTCTGAAGTCCGGTGACCTGTGGCTTGCACAGGGATACAGCGGAGATGTATTCCAGGTTATAAAGGAAAATAAATCCATTCAGTATATCATACCGAAAGAAGGTACTGAAATATGGGTTGATAATATGTGTATACCGAAAGGAGCAAAAAATAAAGAGACTGCAGAGCTTTTTATTGACTTTCTCCTGAGACCGGAAGTGAGTGCTGAAAATTCAAATTCTACATGGTATGCAAATCCGAACAGTGCTTCCAGAAAATTCATAAAGCCGGAAATTATAAATAACCCCGCTATTTATCCTCCGAAAGAAGTCCTTGATAAATGCGAATTTTTAAAGGATCTCGGAGAAAATAATATACTTTATGAAGAACTTTATAATGAATTGAAGAGTTCGTGAGTCGTGAAGAGCAGGGGCGAACCACTGGTTCGCCCCTTACCGGTGAAGACAAACATCACACATCACGCATTACGCCTTTCAACGTCCCGTAAAAAGATCCAGGAATCTGTTCTCGTACTCTTTAAAGACTCCCCACAGATCCAGTTCTTTTTTCAGAACTTTCGGATCCACTCTTCCTGCTTTTACTTCTCTGAAGAGATTTTCTATTTTTACTTTTGCATCTCCCGGCACTCCGGAATTGTCTATATTTAAAAGGCCTCTTCTGTTCAGATCCAGTATATTATTTGCGAGTGAACTGGTGGTAAGTTCAAATATGAATTTCATAAGAGATATATCCCAGTAAGTATTTACTCCTTTTATTATGGTGCTGAGATTATCTCCTTCTTTCTCTATTTCCTGTTCGAGTCTTTCTACTAGTAAATCAAGAGGGCCTGACACTACAGACATGTTTTTAAATTCATTTTTGTATTTATAGAGAAGTCCCGGGTTGTTTTCAGAATAGTTTTCACGAACAAATTCAGTATATTCGTCTCCATGGTCAAAACCCTGAAAAAGGCTGTTTAAATAATAGGGAGTTATTATCTGAGGTCTTTCCGCTATTACCTGCCCTTCTCTGAGTATTAAATCATTCTGCTGTGTTTCTATGAGATTATTTATGATAGGATCTGTAATTATAAAATATTTTATATTTGTAACACCAAAGGTGGCAATTTTCTGCTGCGGCTGACGAAGCACACAGGAATGTGTTATTGCATACTTTATATCATCGTTGTTCATTTTATCACCGTAAATTCGTGACGCGTGACGCGTGACGCGTGATTTCGTAATGCGTGATGAGTGATGCGTGTTTTCACCGGTAAGGGGCGAATACAAGAGGGTCGCATCAACGACTCACGACTCACAATTCACTGATTATACTACATAAAACGCTATTATGGCAAGTTCTCAATTTCTCCAAGTTCAGTTACCTGGGTATCACATATTATGGTGGTCAACATATAAAGGGAAAGCAATATTCCGCCCAGTATAAACTGTATTAACATTGAAACCTTTCTGGAAAATATTGTTGCCTTTTCCAGAAAATCACTCCCCCACAGATAAAGCCTTAATATGATGAAAAATACTGCTATGAGTAAAACCTGCATCCTGAAGGCTTCTCTGATATTTTTGGGAAGTAGATATATTTTGCATACAGGACAGTATTTGGGGGATAATAATTTGAATATCTGTATGTAAGGAATTGTTCTTTCTTTACATCCAGGGCATTTATAATAAAAATATTTTTTTAATATTCTTTTCAAAAAGATTGTACCTCTCTTCTGAAAATATTTTGCTTTTTTCAGAATAACTGATATAATATGGTTGTGTCAAGGGATTTTGAGGATTATAGTTAGTTTCATACAATCTATAATCAATAACATCGTAAAGTGTAAAACGTGATACGTAAAGTATATAACCCGTCACGTTTTATACTTTACGCGTCACGCTAACATATAAAAGGAGTATTTACTTATGCACGTAATATCTTCATCTGAAATGAAAGGTAAAGAAATAAATCTGCCTGATACTAAAAGTGTTATTATGAAACCTCTTATAACTAAAAATGAAGGAGCTCCGACTTTTGCTCTCCGTCAATTCGAACTTGGCAGGGACGGACATACACCATGTCATAAACATCCATGGGAACATGAGGTTTATATTCTGGAAGGTAGCGGAGAAGTGGTCTTTGAAAATGGTTCCACACCACTTGTTCCGGGACAGGCAGTCTTTGTCCCTCCCGGAGAGTTACATCAATTCAAAAATAGAGGAGAAGGAATGTTGAAATTTCTCTGTATAGTACCAAATGAAGGACATATATAAGTGTGACGCGTAACGCATGACGGGAGTAACTGTTTACCTGAACTGTTAATGAATATGTAATATATAAAATTTGCTGTGAGGTGTATTTTATGAAAAAAATTATAACTATCCTTTTTATGATTGTACTTGTTTTTTCTTTATGTGAGAGGACTTTTGCAAAAGAGAATTATTATCAAACAGTTATAAACACAAAGGAACTTGCCAGCCCTGTATTTGAAAAAATGAGGAGCTATTTGTATTATAATCTTAACGGTATGACTGTAAGTTATCCCTATGTGCTGGATCTGGTAGATCCGGCAACACTCGATCAAATGGCTCCTGCTACATACAAAGGCATGGAAGTGGGACTTTACAAATTTGAAGGAACCTATCATCATATATATATGATCAATAATCTTGCCGTAGATGATTTCCTGGGCACAGTAGCCCATGAATTTGCCCATGCATGGCAGACGGAAAATTGCCCTCATAATCAGAATATAGTTATAAAAGAAGGCTTCGCCGACTGGGTAGCCTACAAGGTGCTCCAGATGGACGGCGCCCTGAATGCAGCAAATAATATATTCTATAGAGCAGACCCTGTCTATGGAAAGGGGTTTAAGATAATCCTCGGAGTTGAAGATCAGAGAGGCATAGCAGGTGTAATGGAATATGTGAAGAAAACTGTAAATGGTGAGTAGGGGACAGTGAACAGTGTATGGTAAACCTTACCCCGTTACGCGTTACCCGTCACGTGTAACGTCTCACATACATTCCTCCGGGGGGCCAGTTCAATTCTTAAATTACCGTTCTCTGCAGTTACCTTTTGGAAACCTGCCTTTAATCCTACAGGAAGCATTGCTCCTATGTCTACAGAGAAGGTATTCTCTTTCTCTTTGTCTTTTTCTACAAGCCCTTTTGCAAACTTACTTCCTATTATGTCTACAAAGATATCCTGAATTGTGCCCGGCACGGATATAAAGCCTCCTACTTTTACATTATCCAGTGTGACTTTGAATTTGTTATCTTTAAAATCAAGACTGTAAAATAAAGTGAATGGCACAGGAATAAAATTGCCGTATTCTCCTTTTATCTTACATTTACCTTCTTCATAAAGAGCCTGTAGATTGTGTACTTTATATTGCTTAAAGGTATCTCCCATTTTTCTCAGATAATCTGTAAGGACATCCTGCGATATGGTTACATGTCCTTCTTCTACAGTGAAGGGTGTGTCAAGGGATTCGAAGAAGTCTTTTTTTATCTGTCCCGGAGTAGTGGAGAATATATCTATAGAAAGAAGGTTTTTTATGTATTCTCCTGTTTTCGGATTTCTGATTCTTATATTATCCAGGTTAATTCCGTTATATTTAACATCAGTTACGGTAAAAGTACCTTCCTGAAGATTTACATCGAACTGTTTATGACTCATTTTGTCCCGGAGGGTTTTTAGCTGTTCCTGAAGAGCATTATTTTCCTCTTCTTCTTTTTTTAATTTACTATCGAGAGATTTTTCCTCCTTTTTTGTAGTCTGAAGCTCTTCTTTCAGTTTTTCCAGTTCTCTTCTCAGTGAAACATTTTCCTGTTTCATCTGTTCTGACATCTGCTGAAGTTTTGAAGACATTTCCCATTGACTTTCATCCTTTTTATCACATGGGCCTGACAGATATACACCGTCTCCCGGTGCAGTGGAAACAATATGTACAGAAGATATATTGTTTCCCTGTTTTATATCTTCAGAAGCTTTTAACCTGGAAAAACCTGATATATTCATTTATATTACCTCCGAATCTGAATAATACAATTATATATTAGATTATAGATACATAGAGTTCAATAGAGTTTTGTTAACATTTTGTTAAAAATATGTCAGTAAGGAATAACTGATTACCTGAACAGGTAATAAAGGTTTTTCTCCCGTCACGGGCCTTACCTGTGACTCTTCTCATATAAATTACGACTCACTTCATTTTATAACCGATCATCCTCAGAAAATCTTTTCTGTGTTCTATATCTTTTTCAGTTTCTATGCCTTTTGTTTTAAATCCATCTATGACTCCTATTATTCCCCGTCCCTGTTCTGTCTCTGCAATAATCACCTCTACGGGATTTGCAGTGGCACAGTAGATTCTGCATACTTCAGGTACTCTTTTAACTGCCTCCATTATGTTAATCGGAAAGGCATTTTTCATAAATATTATAAAACAGTGTCCTGCAGAAAGTGACCATGCATTTTTCTTTGCCAGATCTGTTAATTCTTCATCATTACCGCTGAAGCGTACAAGACAGTCAGCAGAAGCCTCACAGAAAGCCACGCCGAATTTTATTCCCGGTACAGCAGTTACAAGTGCTTCATGAATATCTTCCACTGTTTTAATAAAATGAGACTGACCCAGGATAAAATTCATATCCTCCGGTTTTTCGATAGATACTGTTTTGAATTCCATAGTTTTATTGCTCCTTCCTTTAATTGTGATGCTTAATGCGTGATGCGTGTTATCACCGGATAATGGGCGAACACAGTGGTTCGTCCCTACTATTCACGACTCACGACTCACGACTCACGACTCATACTCCCCTTG
>JBEHWP010000425.1:0-5969 GCA_040217665.1 Vulcanimicrobiota bacterium | reverse complement strand
CAGACGGAAAGTATCTGGATAGTCTGTCTTATTTTCTGGATACGACATCCGGTCTGGAAGAAGATATAGTTGAACAAATACTTATGAGTTTTCAAAGACAGGGTATAAATGTAGTTGTTGCATCAGAAGCTTTTTCCGTAGATAATCCGGAAAATGAAATAAAAGTTATTGATATTGCAAGAAAAAAAGGTTTTCTTGCCACAGCCACACATGAGCTTTCTCAGCTTTACGGTCTTAAAATCAGAACAAGAACTGCTGTTATTAATGCCAGTATATTGAAAAAAATGGTTGATACTATAATTATGACAGAAGAAAGTGTCCGGGAAGCAGGCATTACAGTACCTCTTATGATTATGAGAAGTGACGGAGGAGTAATGTCGGCAGAAGAAGTTAAAAAGAGACCTGTAGTGACAATACTTTCAGGCCCTGCTGCCGGTGTGGCTGCTGCTCTTATGTATGAAAGGATTACTGACGGTATTTTTTTAGATGTAGGTGGTACAAGCACAGACATAAGTGTAATAAAGCAGGGGGAAGCCAGGATACAGACAGCAGAACTCGGAGGTCACAGACTTTATCTGAAAACACTTGATATTTCTACTCTTGGAATAGCAGGTGGTTCAATAGTGAGAAAATCCGGTAAAAAGTTTACAGATGTTGGCCCCAGAAGTGCTCATATCGCAGGACTTCCTTATTGCGCTTTCCAAAAAGATCGGCTTTTTCCTGAGAAAATTACCGTGATAAAACCTCTTGTGAATGATCCGGAGGATTATGTGGCAGTTGTTTCAGATAAAAAGAAATTTGCTCTTACTCCTACCTGTGCGTCAAATATACTTGGTTTTGTACCGGAAGGAGACCCTGCGAAAGGAAACAGAGAAGGCCTTGAAAAAATATTTGAATTTCTTTCAAAAGAGCTTAACTGTGACAGTAATAAAATAGCCCGGAATATAATGGATATTGCGTCAGCAAAGGTTATAGATAAAATAAGAGAACTTATAAAAATAAATAAAATACCGGAAAAATTTGTAACCCTTATAGGCGGCGGCGGAGGAGCATCGGCTATTGTTCCCTGTGTGGCAAAAAAGATGGGCCTTAAATGGAGAATAGCTAAAAATAATGATGTTATTTCTGCTATAGGAGTGGCTCTTGCCATGGTCAGAGAAGTGATTGAAAAAAGTTCTTTAGATCCTTCCGAAGAGGATATAATAAAATTGAGAAGGGAAGCAGTGGATAGAGCAATATCTTCAGGTGCGGCAGAAGGGACAATAGATGTTCAGATAGAAGTGGATAAACAGAGAAATATTATAAGAGCTGTTGCATGCGGAAGTACGGAATTGAAGGAAAAAGATAGAAATATGCCTGAATTATCTGAAGATAAACTGATGGAACTTGCAGCCATTTCTATGGAAGTAGAAAAAGACAGCATTAAATTCCTGGGGAATACAGTATGTCTTAACGTGTTCGGATGTGAACAGGAAGATAGAATTTTTTCAGGTATCTTTAAAAATAGAAGAACTGAATTAAGGATTATAGATAAGTATGGTGTTGTAAGGCTGCAGTTATTGAACGGATATTCTGTTCAGACCAGAGTAAAAGATGCACTGGAAGAACTGAGAAATTCTATTGTTAAATATATGAATTACGGCGACGGAGGAGCTATCGTACCGCCTCTTTATATTCTTTTTAAAAGTCGTATAATTAATCTCTCCAGTCTTCAGTCTCCTGACCGGATACTGGCACTTGTACGTATGGAGCTTGAAGGTAAAGAGATGGAAGAACAAGTTGTTATAGTGGGGGAAAAAATATGAAAAAAATAATAGGATATATTCCTTTGGATGATAGACCATGTAATTATGTATGGCCTCAGAAGATATTGAAAAATACTGAATTTGAACTTCTTTTACCTCCCAGAGATATAATGGGTAAGTTTAATATACCTGCAGACAGGGAAAAAGTATGTCTCTGGCTCAGAGAACATGTAAAATCGATGGATGCTCTTGTAATCTCGCTTGACCTGATTGCACACGGAGGGCTTGTGGCTTCAAGGCGCCTTGTAGAAGCTATTCCTGAAATAAGGGAGAAGGTAAAAATTTTAGAGGAATTAAAAATTTTGAATCCTTCTCTTGTAATATACGGATTTTCTATACTTATGCGTATATCAATAACAGTTGATTCTCCGGAAAGTGAGAGAAACTGGAAGAATTTATATGAATATTCCAAAGTTTATTATAGAATTCATCAATTGAAACAGATAGAATTATCGGATAGATTAAAACAGCTTCAGGTAGATATTCCTTCAGATATTCTTAACCATTATCTGAAAACAAGAGAAAGAAATTTTACTCTGAATAAAGAATTTCTGGATTTACTTGAGAAAAAATATATTGATTTCATTGCTTATGCCCAGGAAGATGCTGCAGAATATGGTTTTCACAGGGAAGAACAGGCAGAACTCCGTAAACTGGTAAGAAAGAGGGAACTCCTTGATAAGGTTGAACTTGTTACGGGAGCAGATGAAATAGGCACACTTCTCCTTGCCAGATATATAAATATATCAACAGGATATACTCCCAGGATATTCCTTGATTATACCTATGATAAAGGTAAATTCTTTATAGCACCTTATGAAGATTGCTGTCTTAATATAAGTGTGGAGGAACATATAAGACTTCTCAAGGGCATTCAGGGAGCTGAAGCAGATAATTCCGATATAGTATTGCTGTGCCATAACAGTGAAGAAAAAGCACTTGATCTGTTTACTTCTTACCCTGACGAATTTAAAGATACAGGCGGAAAAATTTTTCTGAAAATGTTCAGGAAATACCTGAAGATGGGGAAAGCTATTGCAATAGCAGATGTTTTTTATACCAATGGAGGAGACCCTGCCCTTATATCCCTTCTTGTTTGTAAGAAATATTTGAAACATATATCTTCCTATGCAGGTCTTAATACTACAAGTAATACTATAGGTCTTACTCTTGCACAGGTCAGTATGGTCATGGCCACCAGACTGAGAGAAAGTCAGATAATAGAACTTTTAATAGAAAGGATTCTGGAGGATTGTTATTATCAGACTATAGTGCGCAGAAAGATAAATAAAAAAATCGTATCAGACGGTTTCAGCCCTGTAAAGTTATCGGAAAAGGGCGAAGGGTATGAAGAAGAGATAAAGAATATGTTGATGACATATCTTCAGACTATGATAGAAAAAGAAAAACTTTCTCTGAAATCTTTCAGTGCTTTTATGCCCTGGGACAGGACTTTTGAAGTGGAAATAGATATGGAAATGGAATAAACATCTTTGAAGATTGTGTTTTTATGACATGTAGATTCACTGGAAATTGTAAGTGCTTTCATAAATCTCTTAATTGATGAACGTGATGGATGATGGGTTAAGAATATCCAAAACCCAGAGCCCGGAACTTACTATTCAATACTCACTGAATCTTTGCAAGAATAGTTCCCCTTGCCACACAGTTAAGGCTATCATCGGGAATATAGAAATGTACGCCCATTTCTCTTGTAAACCTCTCTTCAAGACCTTTCAGTAAAGCTCCTCCCCCTGCAAGGACTATTCCGTTGTCGATTATATCTGCTATGAGTTCAGGAGGAGTTTTTTCAAAGACTTTTTTTATACATTCTTTTATAGCTTTCAGAGATTCTTCTATCGGTTCTCTGAGTTCGTCGTCTGAAAGGGTTATGGATTTCGGTATACTGTCTATTATATCTCTGCCTTTTACTTCCATACTCATAGGATTATCTGACTGTATGGCAGAACCTATCCTGATTTTAATATCTTCTGCAGTCTGCTGTCCTATAATAAGATTATAAACCTTTCTTACATATCTGATTATTGAATCATCCATTTTTCTGCCCCCTGTTTTTATTGAAGAACTGCATACGATACCACCCAGGGATAGAACTGCAATATCAGTGCTGCCTGCCCCTATATCTATAACCATAGTACCTACAGGTTTATTTACGGGAAGAGCTGCTCCCAGTGCCACTGCCATAGGAGATGGTATAAGATGGGCACTCTGTGCTCCTGCAGAAATAGCAGCCTCTTTCAGTGCTCTTTCTTCTATAATGGTAAGTTGCACAGGAACGCTCATTACAACAGATGGTTTTACAAGTTTGATTTTACCGCATACCCTGTTTAAAAAATGTTTCAGTAAAAGTTCGGTAGCCTGATAATCTGCTATTACGCCGTTTTGTAAAGGATATATGGCTTTTATCTCAGAATTTGTTTTGCCGAGCATTTCTCTGGCAGTTTCACCTATATACATTATTTTACTGTTTTTTTTATTTATTGCCAGGACTGTTGGTTCACGAAGAATTACACCGCGCTTTTCTACTGCAACTGTTATATTTGCAGTACCAAGGTCAATACCTACTCTCATAGTTTCTTTTTACCTATAACCCGGAATTGCCACGATTTTTCGAATTTATTTCCGGATTTGTCTGTTCCTTTGATTTTAATATTATTTTCTCCTATATTAAGAGGATCAGATAATTTATAAACTATCATAGTTGATGTAATAATAATATCTCCTGTTACATTTCTGTCACAGAGATAAAATGAAAGAGAATTACCATTAATAATACTTCCATGCTTCAAATCGAACATTATGTAAATCAGTGATATATCATTGTATACAACTTCATTTTCATCGGGAAAAACCTTTTTAATTACAGGACCGATAGTATTTATATAAACAGGATTATCGCTTTTTACTGTAACTGTATTTCCCCTTCTGTCAGTATATTTTATAGATAAATCTCCCCCTGTTAATATATCTCCTTTTCTTACTCTGTACTTACCTTCATAGAGACCTGAATATTTTTCTGTCATCATAGAAGTCAGAAATATGTTATTATCTGCTCTGTCTTTAATGAGCATAGTGGCATGCCCCAGTGTGGGCCCCATCAGTTTTACAGTAAATATCTCCCCTGCAGACAGAGGATTTGAAGCATTATGGCTGAGAGTGAAATTTCTGGATAAATTTTTTTTATAATATCCTATATCTATTCTGTTGTTTTTCTTGTCCCATTTTACATCTGCTTCCAGAGTTTCACCCAGAAGCCTGAGGGGTATGAAAATTTCTTTTTTTATGCGAATTACCGGCATATCAAGATTTACCCATCTATCATTCACCTTTGCCTGTTTAAACCCGACTCTGATTTTAATTTCTTTATCATCTGTTGAAATTATAATATTCTGTGATGCACTATCCCATTTAACATCTGCTCCTATAAAGGTGAAAATATCTTTTAGAGGTGCAAAGAAACTTTCGTTTTTTTTCATTACTGTCAGTGGAATTTGCTCACCGTTAAGATAAATATCCAGATTTTTTCCATAACTTTCTTTATTTAATATCAACAGTAATATGAAAAATAAAATTAAGATATTTTTTTTCATTTGATTACCCTCTATTAATTCAAAGATATAGGAATTATTAATACCATATCTTCAGAATCTTCAGAAGACAGGTTTTTAAAAGGACAACATGGTAAGGATGAGTCAAGAGAAGTTTTGTTTTCTTCATTTTTATTACACATGCAAAAATCTTTTAATGGACAATAATTACAGTCCTGTTCATCCATATTATAGCCACCTTTGAATTCATTTACCGAGTAGTGAGCAGTGAATAGTGAGCAGTGTTTTATTCTTTTCACTTTTCGCATTTCACTTTTATTAATTCTAATAAATTATGAAATACACTATAATTGTTCTTTAATATTTATAAATTATTTATTCTGATTATTATAATTAAGTCCTTCTTGAATTTAATAATGATTAAAAAAAGTTTTATCATTCACTGTCCTTTCAATCAGTGAAATCTAAAAAATCCCGGTCTTTTTTCAGGAGTAAAAAGGAATTTTTTGATAAATGCAGAAATTCTAAATATAAAAATAAGTGCTTTTTATGTGTAAGGAGTGAAGAATTTACATGGAAGTCCCTGCTGGCAATC
>JBEHWP010000424.1:0-5973 GCA_040217665.1 Vulcanimicrobiota bacterium | reverse complement strand
GAATATTAATTGTTGGCCTCGGGAAAAAAGAGAATCTATCTCTGGACAGATTACGTGGCATGGCAGCAGTATCAGGAAGATTGCTTCGTGATATTCAATGTCAGAAAATAGGTATACACCTTGGTTTTTTACCGCCCGGCTTTCGTTATAAAGATACTGCAATGGCTGTTATAGAAGGATTTTTCCTGGGTCAGTACAGTTTTACCAAATACAGACATGAAGAAAAAAAAGGGGACGTCAAAAAATTTGGTATTTATTTCCCTGAAGAAATAAAGTTTGATACAGATTTAATCTCTCATGCCATAAGAACAGGCGCATTTATAGCAAAGGCAACCAATCTGAGCCGCGATCTATGTAATGAACCGGCAAATGTACTTACACCTGTAAGACTCGGGAAAATAGCAGATAAACTGGCAGAAGAATACAGCTTAAAAGCACATATTCTTGACGAGAAAGAAATGCAGTCTCTGGATATGAATCTTTTACTTGCAGTTTCACGGGGGAGTAAAGAACCTCCCCGTCTCATAGTGCTTGAATACTGCGGAGCAGGAGAAGGGAAACCTGTATATGGTTTGCTTGGTAAAGGAGTAACATTTGACAGCGGAGGAGTGTCACTGAAGGATCATAGTGCCATGGACCATATGCATCTGGATAAAACTGCCGGTGCCGTAGTAATAGGTATTTTAGCAGCTCTGTCGTCTCTTAAAGTAAAGATAAATCTCACAGGTGTCATACCTGCCGTTGAAAATATGCCCGGTGGCAATGCCTATAAACCGGGAGATATTATTAAAGCAATGTCAGGTAAAACTGTAGAAATAACAAATACCGATGCAGAAGGAAGGCTTATTATGGCAGACAGTCTCACCTATATGCAACAGGTACTGAAGATTGATAATATTATAGATTTTGCCACACTTACAGGAGGCTCCAGAACCGCCCTTGGAACAGATATTATACCGGTATTCTCTAAAGATAAAGACATGGTAAACCTGTTCAGAGAATCCTGCTGGCACAGTGGCGAAGTTTGCTGGGAAATGCCTCTTTACAGAAACTATTTAAAACTTCTTAAAAGCCATGTAGCAGATATAAAGAATATGGTAAAAAATTCTCCTTCTACTCTGCTGGGAGCTTTATTTCTCGGAGAATTCATAGACAATAATACAAAGTGGATGCATTTAGATATTGGAGGTCATGAATTCAGAGAAGAAGAATTTTCCTATCAGGCCTATGGCGCTACTGCCCTTGGCATGAGATCCCTTATAAGATATTATCTCCATCTGTCAGGGGAAGATATAGGGACAGATATGGAAGACTGGAAAATGTTATAGTTGAGAAATGAGTCGTGTTTCGTAGTATGTAATTTCACGACTCACGACTCACGACTCACGAAAATTATGAATTTTAATGATAACTTGAAAAAACAACTCCATAATATATTTTCACAACGTACAGAATCATTAATTTCAGAAGAACTCAAACCTCATATCAACCTCATGGTTTACCTGTTAAATTCCATGCACCAGGAAGAGATATCTGTAGCAGGAAATTTATATAATATTCTGTCTCTTAAAGAATGGAAAAAAATTATATATAATACCGAAGGATTTACCTTCAAATTAAGAGCCTGTTCTGGCGGTAAAATAATATGCCAGATATGGCCTGATATGGATTTAACTATCGAAGAAAAACCTGAAAAACACAGAATAATGTTAAAAGTTCCTGTAACAGGAAAAATTTCCTTTCTTTTATCACCGGTCGAATCTGCCGGTACAGTTTTATTATTTCCTTCTTCTTTTCTGGTTTTTTTATATTTAAAGAAAGGAATTACAGTTTTTTTCGGTTCCACCCATGGCATTTCCCATAAAGTGCTTCTCTCACTCCATGTAACATCTTCAACAAATCTTATACTGTTGAGAAAATCTAAAATATTAAAAGATTTATCCTCTTTTTTATCTGCTCTGTCTCCCGGAGAAGACAGAAGGATTGATAATACAGAAAACAGGGGGGCTCTGCTGGAAAAAGAACAGGAAAAAGATGAAAAACTTTCCGAACAAACTATTATGATAAACCAGGTAGATGCTATATCTGTCGAAGTTGGTTTAAATCTCCTTACCCTTATAGATCCGCGCCTGGATCCGCCGCCTCTGCTGAATGCTCTGACACAATACAGAAAGACCTTTTATGAAATATTTGGTTTTAATCTTCCCGGAGTCAGGTTCAGAGATAATCTTACTCTGAAGCACAACCAGTATATTATTAAAATTAAAGATAATACTGTTGCCACCGGAGAAATAGTAAAGGATCGTTTACTTGCTCTCGGGCTGGAAAATGATCTGACAGAACTTGCAGGGCCTGTTTATGGTCCGGATGAAGTATATGGTTTAAAAGGCATATGGATTGAAAAACCTTTACGTGAGATAGCAGAAAGACATGGGTGTCTGATTATGGAAGCAGGCGAAGTCATATGCACCCATATACAGGAAATATTTTCTAACAATCTGGAGAAATTTATGATATTCCAGGTTACAGAATTATTACTGGAAAATTTTATGACAATAGATCCTGAAAAAGTCAGTGAAATAAAAAATAATCTCGGTCTGGCAAAAACAAACAGGATATTTAAATATATGGTCAGCGAATGGCTTCCTCTTACAGACCACGAATTTATCATTCAGAATATATATGAAATTTCTCAAAAAGAAACACATGCAGGAAAAATTTATGAAGAACTGCGTAAAAGGTATCTGCCTTATATATTACATAAAATAAATCTGGATATAACTGACTGTTTTACCGTATCAAACAAAACGGAAGAAACTCTTCTTAAATTCTCAAAAAAAATAAAAACAGGTTACAGTATAAATATGCCTTTTTCTGTAAAAGAACGCTTCTTTAAAGCTGCAATAAAACTTCTGTACAGAGATAATATTAAAAGCAGAGCAGCACTCTTCTGTTCATCCCCGGTAAGACCATTATTACTCCAGATTTTAAGAGAAAATTTCCCTGACATAAAAATTTTTTCTTATGATGAAATACCTGATACTCTTTCTTTAAAATTTCGAGGGGAATTTAATATATAGCTTCTATATTCACCACTTTTTTAATATTAACATAATAACTATAAGAACTATGATAAAGAGAATAATTATCTTTTTAATACTTCTGCCTTTACGAATAAATTTTGCTGTAATTCTTCTATATCTCTCTAATTTACTGTTTCTGACAATCTCTCTTTCTCTTTTATAAGAAAGAGAAGTTGATGAAGAAGGTTCATTAAATAAACTTATACGTTCAAGATGTTCTTTCATTTCCATTGCAGAAGAGAATCTATCTTTTACATTATATCGCAGAGCTTTTATAATGACAGTTTCCAGTTCCGATGAAATATCAGGGTTGAATGCTCTTACCCGTTCAAATTTGAATCTTTTCGGACTTATCCCTGTAAGGAGGTGATGAAGTGTGGCTCCCAGGGCATACAGGTCAGATCTCGGTTCTGCCATTCCAAAATACTGTTCTCCAGGAGCATAACCATCTGTCCCTATAGCTGTATTTACCTGATTACCTGAACTTTCTATAGATCGTGCAATCCCGAAATCCACAAGCACTATATGGCCCTCCTGTTCTACCATAATATTATGAGGTTTAATATCACGATACACAACAGGCGGATTTCTGTTATGAAGGTAATCCAGTACATCCAGAACCTGTCCGGCCCAGTTTATGACTTCTTTCTGAGGCAATCCGGGGTTACCATATCTCTCAAGTATTTCAGCCAGATTATAGCCTTCTATAAAGTCCAGAACAAGATAATAACGGCCATTTGATACAAAATAATCTATGACACCGGGAAGACTGTGATGACTTAAATTGGCAAGGATATTTGCTTCTCTTTTAAATCTTTCAACTGAATGATTTAATTCTATTTTATCAGAATGAAAAATCTCTTTAACGGCAAATATATTATCCAGTTTACTGTCTGTGGCTTTATAAATAAAGCCTTTAGAACCTTTTTTGATAACCTGAATAATTTCATAACGATTTTGAAGTATTGTTGATACAGGTAAAGGTTCCCTGGAAGAAATATTCATCTCTAACGAGTTACCGCAACCGTTACAGAATTTTGCAGTATCTTTATTTTTTTTACCGCAATAAGCACATAATGACATAAGATTAATCCTGTCGCTTATTATATACGTTACTGACCTGACTACAACGCCATTACATTATAGTTAGTTTCATAACAATGTATAATTAATAACCTCGTAAAGCATGATACCAAACAGGTTTTGAGTGTTTAGAGTAACCTTATTGGACGACTCTAATTGGCCATAGTCAAGTATAAACCCTTTTCCCTTTTTCTGGCCTTTGTGTTATAATTATACCATATTCGTTAAATATACATATAGAAATTCTGCGATAAAAAATAAATGGGGAGATTTATAAAACAGCTTTCAACTCTCAACTTTATGTAACGCATCACAACTCACCCGTCACCCGTCACGTTTCACATATAAATTTATAAAGAAAACAGGGAAATGTAATTTGAAGTCGAAGTGTTCAGGATAAGGGAGATTAATAGTTTTATAAAGAAAGGATTGAACCGGAATGGAAGAGAGAATAGATCAATTAATAGAACAATTAAAAACGGGAAATATAGAAACACGTATGAAAATAGCCTGGATGATGGGCAAACTTAAAGATCCGAAAGCTATTGATCCTTTAGTAGGATTATGCAGTGATGAGAATGAAGATGTAAGGGAAAAAGCAGTAAAGTCTCTCGGAGAAATAGGGGGGAAAGTGGTATTAAAACCGCTGTTAAAAGCTCTTGAAGATATAAGCTGGAAAGTAAGGAGAAATGCTGTCGAAGCTCTGGGGATTCTCGGTGATAAAAGTGCAGTATCCCATCTGTTAAAGCTTCTTGAAGACTGGGAAATAAGAGCCGATGTAGCCCAGTCTCTCGGTATGCTTGGCCATACGGAACCACTTCTTAAAGCTCTTGAAGATAAAGACGGATGGGTAGCAGGAAGGGCCGCATCTGCTCTCGGAAAAATCGGAGCAAAGAGTGCAGTGCCTTTCCTTGTAAAAAGTCTCACAAATGAAGACTGGACAGTAAGAACAAATGTAGCGGAATCTCTCGGAAAACTCAGAGATAATGCTGCAATAGAACCGCTTATTAAAATTTTGCTGGAAGACAAAGTAAGCGGTGTAAGAAGCAGTGCCTGCGAAGCTCTCGGCAAATTCGAAGATAAAATAATTGTAGAACCTTTAATAAAAGCTCTTTCTGACAGTGACTGGGATGTAAGAAGAAATGCTGCAGAAGCGCTTGGTAAACTGGGTGATAAAAGAGCAGTTGAACCTCTTATCAATGCTCTCTTCGATGAGAGCTGGAATACCAGAAGTAATGCAGCAGATTCCCTTGGTAAACTCTGTGATGAAAAAGCAGTGGCTCCTCTAGTAAAAATACTGGACGATGAGCATGAAACAGTGAGAAGTAATGCGGCAAAATCACTCGGTATGCTTGGAGGCCCCGACATAGAAGAAGAACTTAACAGAGCTCTGGAAAAAGAAAAAGATAACTGGGTAAGAGCCTATCTTTCCGAAGCCATAGGCATGATACGATCACGCAAAGGTTCAGAGGGCTGTAAAAAGATACTTGTTGTAGACGATGATAAATTTATATCAAAATTTATTTCCAGTGTTCTGAGTTCGGAAGGATATGAAATAATTGTGGCCTATGACGGAGCAGAAGCTTTAAAAAAGGTTGAAGTCAACAGACCTGACCTTATATTGCTTGATATTATGATGCCTGTAATGGATGGATGGGAAACGGCAGAAAAATTAAAATTAAATCCTGAAACAAAATCTATACCTGTAATTATAGTAACAGCCAAATCTCAGGAAAAAGATGTACAGAAAGGTGAAGAACTGGGAGTTGCCTGCTATATGATAAAACCCTTTAATCCGGTTGATCTG
>JBEHWP010000423.1:0-5984 GCA_040217665.1 Vulcanimicrobiota bacterium | reverse complement strand
ATTTCTTTACTGTATTTTATCATGTTACCTCTGGCTTTTTTTTTGTTTTTTGCCAGTGATAAAGCTGATTTGATTACATATTCAATACCTTCTCCTTTACTGGCTATAGCTGTAACAACAGGTATATCAAGGAGTTTTTCTATAAGTTTTATGTTTATCTTATATCCCTGGGAAGTGGCAAAATCCATCATGTTAAAAACCAGAAGAAGAGGTATTTCCAGTTCTATGAATTGTAAGGCCAGATAGAGGTTTCTTTCCAGATTTGAAGCATCTATTACGTCTATTATAAGATCAGGTTTTTCTTCTATAATAAAGTTTCTTGTTACAATTTCTTCTATAGAGTAAGGACTCAGACTGTAAGTTCCCGGGAGATCAATTACCTTTATTTCTTTACCTTCATACTTACATTTCCCCTCTTTTTTTTCAACTGTTACACCGGGGTAATTACCTACATGCTGGCGGGAACCGGTAATGGCATTAAAAAGAGTAGTCTTACCCGAATTTGGATTTCCTGCAATGGCAATTGTTATATTATTTGACATGTAAATCACTTCTTTTTAGCTATCAGCTATTAGCTTATAGCTGTCAGCTTTTTTATATAATTTGTGAAATTTTTTGTTGGTGAGCTCCACAAACTAGAAATATGCTGATAGCTGAAGACTGACTGCTGATGGTTTATAATACTTCAACTGTCATGGCTTCGTTTTTTCTCAATGATAAATAATAATCTCTTATTTTAAATTCCAGAGGATCTCCAAGAGGAGCTGGTTTTACCATTTTTATAGTCACACCTGTTATAAATCCCATATCTCGTAACCTTCTCTGGATAAGTCCCTGACCGTTTACTTTTTTAACAGTTGCTTTTTCACCGGCTCTGAGATCCATTAATGTTCTCATAAATTTGTGCCTCCGTTATTGTTTTATTTATTTTTAATTGAAAATGAAAATCATTTTCAACTTTGTCTCAAAATAAAAGAGTAGTATTACTCTCTTCTACTATATTAGTATAGTAAACTTATTTTTAAGTGTCAAGTCTTTATGAAAAAATTTCTTATTTATGAATTAGTCTGCATATATTATATTTTTCAGGCCTTGCAAAATCCTGCCGGTACCTTATAATAAATATATGTTCTCGTGACGGGAGGAAGACTTTTTTTACATGCTTATATCCAGATCAGTAAATTATTATCTATATTTTTGTAGATTTTAAAAACTGTAAAAAATAATCCAGGAATGAAGTCAAAATAACTGTTGCAAATGATGGTTATAGGTGTTGGGTGTTGGATTAAGAAGTTTTAAAAACAAGAACCCAGAACCTGGAACCTTTTTAACTATAAAGCCAGTAAAAACAAGGAAATTATGAAAAAGTGCAAAATTATAGTTATTATTTAAGGTGAACATTAATGAAATCCGGTAAATTTTTTAGAGATACAGGGAGTAAAATATTACTGTTTTTGATTCTGTCTGCTTTCCTTTTTTCTTATATTTTCTTTGTTTTTTATGAAGAAGATAAAAAAGATAGCCAGTATACACTGTCACTCTGTAAGATTTTTCTGGAAAATAAGATGAAAGAAACGTTCAATATATCTATATGTGTGCTAAATGATATAGATAATATTCTGGATAATGGCCTTGTTGCAAAGCCTTTTCCTGTAAGTTTTACGCTTATTGTCAATGAAAATGGTTCTGTAATAGATAAAAGCGGCAGTGAAATTGATGAAAATATGATGAAAAAATTACTGCTTGCTGAAAATCCGAATGCAAGCCCTTCGGACATGCTCAGGGTTATGGCCAATCCCGATAGCGGTCTCACTGTAGTATCTATTCTTCCTTTTGATAATGAAAAAATAAAAGGTTTTATTGTAGTAGGTAATAATTTTTCCGAAATAGATGTTCAAAAGCAGATTCCTGTCATAGACACTAAAATAGGAACTTATATAGATAATAAAAAAGTTCTCAATAGCTTCGGCCCTGACAATCTTTCTTCTAAGGCAATAAAAGAACTGAAACAGAATAATATTTTCTTTGATAATTTTAATATAAATGGCAGAGGATATTACGCCTTTATATATCCTTTAAATTATATAGAAGGAGAAATACCTGATGCAATGTTATTTGCGTTGCCTTCAGACTTTTTTTATAAAATAAAAATGCAGAGTATATATGCAAAAATTTTTTTAATCCTTCTTTTACTGTTTTTTTTGTTGATTCCCGTGCTGTCAGGTAACAAAAAAGGTGAAGATTTCACTCTTCAGGATGCAGGTGAAATTGAACTTACTGACAGAGAGAATCTGGAACTGGCAAATATAAAAATCAAAAAAATTAATGAAGAATTAAAAGCAAAAACGGAAACTATTAAGAAATCACGTGATGAAGCCCAGCAGAACAGGCATCAAGTGGATTCACTTTCTGCGAAGTGTAAAAAAATTCAGGACGAACTGGATGCTTTTAAAAAAGCAAATGAAGATGTTCAATTAAATAAAAATCAGCTGGAACTGGTTAATATAAAACTTAAAAAGGCTCAGGCAGAACTTGAAAGTATGGATAAGATAAAGGCACAATTTCTGTCAAATATAAACCATGAATTCAGAACTCCTGTGGCTCTTGTAATAGGATTTTCTGAAATACTCCTTGCCGATGAAAAACTGGATAGAGAACAAAAATCCCTTGTAAATGATATTTATAATGCCAGTACAAGACTCAAAGAAACTGTTGATAATATTCTGGCATTACCTGACTCTATTAAATTTGATAAAAAAGATAGACCATTTAAAGAGGTAAATATTTTAGATGTAATCGAAAAAGTTAAAAAAACATTTAAAGGTGAAATAGAAAAGAAAAAGTTAAATGTACAGGTAAATCTGTCTGACCATATCCCTTCAAAGGTTTTAATTGAAGATGAGGAATTGGAGCATATATTGAATAATCTTTTAAGTAATGCTGTCAAATTTACGGGACACGAAGGTACTATTACGGTAAAAGCGGAAATAACTAAAAACAATCCCTATGGAGTATTACATAATAAGAATAACGAGAAAAAAGAAAATTACCTCAATATATCTATATCTGATACAGGCATAGGTATAAAACCGCAGGACCAGCAGAAATTATTTCAAAAAGAGTTCTGGCAGGCTGATAGTTCTTCTACCAGGGCCTATGAAGGGAGTGGCCTCGGCCTGGTCATTACGAAAAAACTTGTTGAAGATCTCGGTGGTACTATATGGTTTTATAGCAAGGAAGGTGAGGGAAGTACCTTTGGCTTTGTAATACCGGTTGCAGGAGAACATTAGATTAATTACTCACTTTTTTACGTGAAACTCTTCTATGTCTTTGAATTGTTCTTTTATTGCTATAAAACGATCTTCTACATTAAGGAAAGCAGTAATGACATCTTCGTCAAATTGAGTTCCCCGTCCTTCAAGTATAATTGATTTTGCTTCATCATGGGACATTTTTTTACGGTAAACCCTGTCTGATGTGAGGGCATCATATACGTCGGCCAAGGCAACTATTCTTGCCGCAAGCGGTATCTCTTCACCTTTGAGTTTTGCAGGATAGCCATTACCGTCCCATCTTTCGTGATGATAATAGGCTATTTCCTTTCCCATACTCAGGAAACTTGTTTCGCCGTTACTTTCTTTCTGTAACATTTCTTCTGTTTCTTTAAGTGCATTTCCGCCTATAATAGTATGAGTTTCTATGATAGCTCTTTCGTATGGTTCCAGTTTCCCCGGTTTGAGCAAAACTGAATCAGGCACTCCTACTTTCCCTACATCATGGAGTGCGCTTGACGTATAAATATCATTTATGAAATTTTCATCAATTTTATCTTTAAATTTTTCCTGATTTTTTATTTCAATAGCAATGAGTTTTGCATAATACTGCATTCTCTTTATATGGGCTCCTGTATCAGGATCTCTGCTTTCTGCAAGTTTTGAAAGACCATGAATGGCCATTTCCTGCGTTTTTTGCAGATGTATATTACTTTTTTCCAGTTCTTTATAAATTTTTTCCAGATTTTTATTGGTAAGTTCCAGTTTTTCTTTTGAATATTTCAAATCTCTTATCATCTGGTTAAATGCTTCCGAAAAAGATCCGAATTCCTCTGTAGTATTTATGTCAACCATGACGTCCATATTACCTTTCCTTATTTCATTTACCGCATACATTAGCCGGGATATTGGTCTGCAGATAGTATCTTTTATAAATGAAGATATAATTATTATAATTATAGCTGTTATACCTGCAATTATAAGGGAAATCCACAGCTGTTCTTTTTCTATATCCAGCGTATTTAATTTTGATAACGGAAGTTCTGAAAGCCAGCTGTTATTTCTTAGAAAAGCTCTGTTTTTTTCATATTGTAAGAAGCTTGTAATAGATATGGAAAGAAGGTTTATAAAGAGAAAGGAAAATATAAGCTTATTAGAAATAGACCAGTTTTTAAATTTAATTTTGTTCCACAGGTTCATTAATAAACCACCATTTATGACATTTATATAAATTATGAAGTGCCCTGGCCAGTAATTATAATGTATTTTATAATTATGTGAGTAGTGAGTAGAACAGGACACTTACACTCACTGCTCATAATTCAGTTATCTGTACTTTTGCAGATTTTAACAACTTTAAAAAAATAATTTATTCAATTTTTAGATTTCAGCTGCTTGGTGTTGGGTCAGGAAGATTAAAACCCAAAACCCGGAATCTGGTTAACTATAAATCCAGTAAAAACAAGGAAATTATGAAAAAGTGCAAAAATATAGATATATTATACTATACTATTTATTTAAACTCAAGTGAAACCTTGTCATACTTATTGACTTTCTTTGTTACTTCTGCTATATTTTTATGAGGCTATTGTAGTGTTTTTTTTCTTTATTTTCTCAAGAAGGAGATTGTGGTAATAAATTTTCTCCATGATTATATTATTTTATGATATTGAAATATAAATTAGCAGTAGGTCAATCTTCTAAATATAAAACTATAGTTCAATCTTTGCGTGAAGCCAGAGAAGGTACTTATTATGAAAAACTTGACAGCAAAATGGAAATGACTATGACCCAGAATGTTGTAAAAGTTCATAGTAATGGAATAAGGGAAATAAAGGTATCTATAGATTCCTCTTCTCTATGGAAAAACGGACAGCAAATTTCTATAAGTAACAAAGGTAAAATTTTTAATATGAAGATGGCTGATAACGGAGAAATAAAGGAATCTTCTGTTACAGGCCCTCAGAGTCCTCCGTCCTTTCCGGAAAAGGACATTAATCCCGGCGATATATGGATCAGTGAAAAAGAAATTTCTCTTCCTTCTCAACCGAAAGGTGCAATGTTAAAAACTTTATATAAATTCGAAGGATTGGAAAAATTTAATGGTTTTGATTGTGCTAAAATAATTGTAAATACTGAAGAAGTCAATTTTAATTTTGATGAAAATGTAACTCAGTCAATAGGAGGCCATGGTGTTACTTATTTTGCTTACGGAGAAGGGAAATTGATAAAGTCAGAAGTTAATACCTATACTAAAACTTCTCTTGCTGAAGCAGAAATAAAAGTAACTACCCGGGTTATAGTAAGCCATCTCGAACAGATAGAGGAAAAGACGGTAATGCAGGATTTTCTGTTTGCCCTGTAAATGAGTAGATTTATTTATAATGAAAGTTTCGGTTCTGTCATAATGTTTTATGTAAGCTTCTGTGGAACATTTATTCTATGATGGTTACATAATATTTTGTACTCTCTAAATTTTTCTTGAAGTTGAAAGAGAGAACCTGTTTAAACAGTTATGGATGAAAATATAAGAACAATAGTGTTGGATGGTCTGTCTTCTTTATTTAAAGAAGGGGATTTTATTTCTCTGGCTCCATTGATGGATATATATCTTAAAGAGCCTGAAAAGATAATTAAAAGTACGCCTGCTGAATTAAATCTTACAGATGTACAGAGAGTAAATACTCTTAAAATAGCTGAAACGGTTGCTTT
>JBEHWP010000422.1:0-5991 GCA_040217665.1 Vulcanimicrobiota bacterium | reverse complement strand
AGAATTTGATGAATAGATGTTTATTTTCCATAATTTTATTTTTGATTTTTACAATGACCTGTGTTATGGCAGAAAATTCTGATGAATTATTAAATAAAGGTAATGCTTTGATGGAAGAAGGAAGTTATGAAAAGGCTATTTCGATTTTTGATAAAGTTTTAACCTCTGACGGGACCTGTGAAATTGCATTGTTTCGTAAAGGTACGGCTTTATATAAAATAAAAAAATATGATGAAGCTTCATCATGCTTTGATGAATTGATAAAAATAACAGGAGGCAGTTCCGATGTATGGTATTTTAAAGGATTGACCCTGTATAATCAGGATAAATATAAAGAAGCTGTAACATACTTTGATAAAGTTCTGGAAGTAGCTCCGGAAAGTTTATACGGTTCCAATACTGTAGGAGAAGAATATGTATGTCCATGGTATCCGAAGGGTATGGCTTTATACAGGCTTGGAGATTATGAAGGAGCAGTTCAATGTTTTGATAAAACTGTGGCTATTATACCTGATTCCGCCATTGCATGGCATAATAAAGGAGAATCTCTTAAAAAGCTCGGTAAATATAAAGAAGGAGAGGAATGTTTTAATAAAGAAAAAGCTCTCGGAAAAGTAGATAAAACACCTGAAAGATCGCAGACTTCTGACGAATGGTTTTTAAAAGGGTGTGAGTATTTCAGAAAAGGTATATGGAGTAAGGCTCTGGAATGGTTTGACATGGCGATTGAAAATGAACCGAATCATGGTTTCAGCTTGTTTTATAAAGGTATGGTCTACAGTTCTAAAAGAGAATACAGTAAAGCACTGGAATATATGGATAAAGCCATTAAATTGATGGAAGAAGGAAAGGACGTTTCGACTCTGATCCCTTCTCTGGCTTATTCCGGTAAGGCAATGGTTTTGCTGTCTCTTGATAAATATAACGAAGCGAAAGATTTTGCTGATAAATCCATAAAGGCTGACCCTGATTCGGCCAATTCCTATTTTACAAAAGGTATGTCCCTGTGTTATTTGAAAGACTTTAAAGAAGCTTTGAAAGCTATCGATAAATCACTGGAACTGGATCCGGAATTTGTAGACGCCTGGTATTATAAGAGTATGATTTTATATTTCCAGGGAAATACTGAAGAATCAATGAAATTATGTGATAAAGCACTGGCAATTGATCCGAAATTTGCAGAAGGCTGGTATCAAAAAGGACTCGTTTTATACCATCAGGGAAAATATGATGAAGCGAAAAAATGCTATGATAAAGCAGTAAAGCTGGCACCTGATGAAAATTATATATGGTATAATTGATCGGTGACCGGTGGACACTAAGTACCGCAACAGGTAAATTGGTACCCAAAAAATATGGAACACGCTCCTGTACCTGGCCGGGCTCTGGAGGAAAAGATATGCCGTATAAAAAGAGAGTTGTAAATTATATAGACGCAAAATATTAACAGTCTGCAAACCCAGTTTGCCACGCAACAGGATCATATCTTTTCCGGAAGAGTCCGGACAGGTACAGGTTTTAGAAATGGGTATGAACTTATCTGGAGTGATACTAAGTGACATGAATTTATGCTCACTTACTGACCAGTCCTATCAGGTAATCTCCTTCTTTCATAATATATTCTGAAGGATTTATAATTAATTCTCCTCCTGATGTTTTTACCCCTACAGGCAGAGTTTTTTGTTTTTTTCTGAGACTTTCTATTACTTCACCGAATTCTTTTCCTATCAGGTTTTCAGGAATCTGAATATTTTGAAATTTATTTTCTGCCTGAGAAGGAAGGATATTTTTCAGGAATGGTACAATATTTTCATTCATTGCAGCATGGGCAGCAATAAGACCGCTGTAATAGCCGCCGAGTATTACTTCATTGACATTACCCATTTTCATATGGCTTTCATATTCCGGATCCAGAAGTTCTGCGCAGCTGTATACATTGTGGTTGAGTTTTTCTATGGTAAGAGCAGTAAGAACTGTTCTTGCATCTATATCTCTGTTATTTCTATCTCCCGATTTGTCGGGAAGTATAATGGCGATTTTTGCAGTCATAATATTTGCTTTTCTTAATATATTGGGATCTGTAAAGTCTCCCTCCATAAGATATATGCGATCAGTTTTTACTCCCGGTTTCTGTAAATCCATATTAATAAAATTTTCCCTGTCAGAGATTAAAACTATATCTGAATTTTTATAATCAGGAGATGACTGCAGTTCCCTTATTATTTGAAGAGTTTTTCTTTCCCATCCGCAGATTATTATATGATTTTCCAGTATATCAAAATTGGTTTTTCTCATAATGATACCCTCCTTGAATTTTTCCATCATTATTGCAGAAACAGTACCTATCAGTATAGCAAATATACTCATTCCTGCTATGAATATAAAAAGTAATGTAAGTTTTCCTATTACAGTGTCGGGAAATTCAGTTGTATATTCTCCGCAGATAAGTGAAAATATTATGGTCCAGAAACAATTTCCCGGCGTAGGATGTTTTGCCGGTTCCGAAGAAATCAATCCCAGTGTCCCGAAGGTAACGACAAAAATAAGAAAAATTAGTATTAAAAAGAAATCTATCCATCTTTTATTGATAACAGATGAAAAAAATGACATATGGCGGCCCAGAAGTACTGCAAAAGACATGATACGAAAGAGCCTTAGAAGAATAAAAACCCTGCTCAACCTGAAAACCCTGAAAAGAGGTATTACAGCAAGTATATCAAGCCAGTATCTGTAAAAAAAGATTTTATAATTATCACAGGAAAAATATCTTAATATGAGTTCTATTATAAAAAAGGCTATTATGATATCATCAAGCTGTACGATAAACAGTCTGGTTTGTTCAGATATAGGAAAAATAAGCTGACTTTCTTTTAAAATCTGCTTTATTTCATTTTTATTGAAGTGAAGTTTTGAAGTATAAGAAATAACTGTCTTGATTTCATTTTTGTTAAATGAGGCATACTGCAATTTTTCTTTAAGATCTTCTTCCATGAATTCCTTGAATTTCATTAATTTTATAAAATTTAATTTCTCCGGTGAAATTTTATCTTTTAAATATTCTTTGCTTTTTATGGAATGAAAAAATATTTTTTCAATGTCAAGAGATTTTAAATCAAGTTTTTCCAGGGTTGATTTTAATTCTTCCTTTGTAAATTTCGTGTCCTCAAGAAGAGCTAACGTTTTTCCTCCATCCTTTTTTATTTTTTTTATCATATTTTTTGATGTGTCATCAAGCTCATAAAACTCTTTTTCTTCATCAATCTTGAGCCATGATTGTTCTAAAATGGCAATTAATTCATCTGATGAAAGCCTTTTGTTCTCAAGTGTTTTCAGAGCTTCCAGCTTGTAAGGATCAAGTCTGCTGCTCAATACATCTATGGTTTTCTGATTGATCTCAAAACCTGATAGAGTTTCAAAGGTCAGTAATAATATGGAACAGAAAACAATAAATATAACAGCCAGATCAATATATTTATTGTTAAAGAGTTTTTTTGTATATTTTCTGATGAAATTCAATTTTATACTCCCGGAAAGTATACTGACATGTTTATTGTTTCTGAAGCCACTCTGGCCGTTAAATTTCTTTTCAGTTATAAGGTATGGCCTGATTTTCTTTTATTATCTTATATCCTTTATTACCGGTGCAGAAAGTAAGAAACTCATCTGTAATCTGAGAAGTGTCATGAGATGTGTATAAATAAAGTATTCTGCTCACAGGATACAGGCCTTTTCTAATACTTTCTTCGGAAGGCAAAATATTTTGAGAATTGCTTTTTATAGCGACCGGACTTACCAGATCTGAACATATAATATAGTATTGATAACAGATATAACTTATACCGAAGGGATCTTCCGATATAGAGTGAATAATATCATAAGGTTTTTCAAGAATTGTTGCTTTATTTGTAAAATTATTCCTTTTTAAAACATGTTCTTTAAAATAGTTATAGGTTCCAGAAGCCGGAGAATGATTATAAATATGTATGGGCCCCTTCTCTCCCCCTGCTTCATTCCATTCAGTATATTTTCCTGTAAAGATATGATTGATTTCTTTTACCGACAGGGCTTTAATATTATTTTTATGGTTTTTTATTATGACAATAGCATCTCTTGCTATGGGATATTCTTTTATCTCTGTTCCGTTTTTATCTGCAAGTTTTAATTCCGTATCATTGATAGAACGGGATGCTGCAGCTATATCTGTTGTTTTATTCAGCAGTCCTTCTATAACTGTATCTGTGTCACCACTATCTATATATATATCTGCATGCCTGTTATTTTTCATAAATTCTTCTGTGAGGCTATTGAGGATTATTGCCATAGTATCAGAACCTTTAATAGTTATAGTTGCTTTCTGGGAGACAGAAGATGTATCCTCTCGTGAAGAACAACCTGTTATAAACATAGCTATTGCAAGTAATAAGATGATGTAAAAAAATTTCATTCTTAATCCTTTCACCGGTATGCTTCTGTGACAGGTAATGAGTGGCGGTAGGAAAATTTTTATTACATACCCGGTACCGCTCCAGGTAAGTTCGTAACCATTTTATCAGTTGCCGTACTCAGCATGGTTCAGTAATTATACCGGATTATCATTTATCTTCCCCTGTAAAATTCAATTCTCCTCTGCGTCCGTCAGTCCATACGCCATCCAGGGTAAAATTATTTGCATTACCTGTAACCTTACCGTTAAAATACCCCAGTCCTTTAGAGGTTCCTCCGCAGGTCCAGTCAAATGTAAGCTCCATGGTTTCTTCATTATATGACCATTTCACAGGAGAATACCCGTCTTTATCAAGAGTGTCGGGATAAGCGGCACGAACAGGTTTATTACCCACATATTCCCTTACTTTTCCCGTACCGTCATTCATTAGAATGACATCACCGTAATAATTACCCGATTCCGGATTTTTTATTTTGAAAAATCCCGTGAAATCCTGTGCTGTAAGTTTAATTACAGGTTTTGACGCTTCATTTCTTGTAAAATTAAGCTGACAGATTGTATTGTCAGAGGAAAAACCGCTGATTGTAAAATTATTTTTGTCTCCTGATACAGTACTTTTAAAATAGGCCAGTTTTTCGTAATTACCGTTCATTGTCCAGTCAATAATCAATTCTTTTCTGTATTCGTCAAAAGACCATTTCAGAGGTATATAACCGTCTTTATCCCTTATATCTCTGTAAAAAGGTTCGAAAGTCTTATTATTTATGTATTCTTTTGACTTACCTGTGCCATTATCTGACAGGATAATTTCACCATGATAGTGATTGTAAGAACACTTCGGATCTGTAATGATAAAATTACCGATAAAATCATGTTCCGTAAAATTTTCTGCAAAGGCAGGGACTGTAATTAATATGGCTATTACCAGAATAAATATAAAATGTTTCATAAAAATCTCCTTTCATACTGATGTTCTATTACTGAGATAAGTATAAATAATACCTGACTCCTCCTGTGACGCGTAACGCGTTACGCGTCACAGGAGGAAGACCTTTATTGCCTGTTTATGCTCAGGTCAATAAGTTATTCTATAATTATAAAGATAAATCCTCTATAATAACAGGGTTTTCCGGATTTCTTGAAAAGATTTGTCTGCCTGTTTCTGTAATAACTATATCCTCTTCAATCCTTACTCCAAATTTTCCGGGAAGATAAATCCCCGGTTCTATAGTGACTACATTACCCGGTTCAAGAACCTCTTTGTTCCCTCGCACAAGATAAGGCATTTCATGAATATCAAGGCCCAGTCCATGTCCTGTTCTATGGGTGAAACAGGGGCCGTAACCTTCTTTTTCAATTACATCCCTTGCAGCTTTATCTACAAGCTCACAGGGAATGGAGGGGCCTGCTTTTTCTATTGCTGCATCTCTTGCCTGTCTTACTATATGCCAGATTTTTAAGAATTCTTCACATGCGGTGCCGAAATAAGCTGTTCTTGTAATATCAGAGTGGTATTTTTCCCACATATCCCCTTTGTCTATAAGAAC
>JBEHWP010000421.1:0-5992 GCA_040217665.1 Vulcanimicrobiota bacterium | reverse complement strand
TTGATGCTTCTTCCCGGATCAGCCCTTCATAGTTATGGCACTGTTCCATAATATTTTTTTCTTCTGCTACAATTTTTTCTATTCTTTCTCTATCTACTGTAAGATGTGTTTCCTGTTTTTTCAGATCCTTCAGTGAAGCCTCTTCTCTTGCAGTATGCTGTTCCATTTCTATCAGTTTTTCTCTTATAACTGAAAGTTTACTTTTTTTATCTCTTATAGAAATCAGTTCTTTTTCCGTATCTTCTATTTCTTTATTCAGATTCAGGAGATTTATGTTTATATCGTCAAGTCTTTCCAGGACATTTTCTTTCTGAAAAATTTCTTCTCCAAGTTTTTCTTTTTCTTCTTCTATTAATGTTACCCGTATATTTGCTTCTTTATATTTTTCCCTTGCCATGGTAGAAAGTTCGTCATACCGGGAAAGACCCAGTATGTCTGCAAGTAATTGTTTTCTTTCCCCTGCTTTTTTTATGGCAAATTCATCTGCTCTTCCCTGAAGAAGAACGCAGGAATTTATAAATGTTTCATAATCCATTCTGAGAAATTGATTTATTTTTTCCTGTGTAAGGGTCACGCTTTTCTGGGTAAGTCCTGTATATTCATCTGACTTTGGAGAATATATGTCAAATTCCAGACTGGATTTAGAAGTTTTCCCGCTTTTGGAATAATGCCTTATAACTCTGTATCTGTCTCCTTCCACATCAAAAACAAATTCCACCATCATTTCTGTTTTCCCGATTTTCAGCAGTCCTTCATCAGGTTTTTTTTCTATGGAAGCTTTTCGCCCTTCTCCCCACAGAGCCCACGTAATAGCGTCTATAATGGCTGATTTACCATGACCGTTATTGCCGCAGAGGCATGCCATATGAAAATCCCTGAAATCCAGAAGGGGCGCCTCTCCGTAACTCATAAAATTTTTAAGCTGCAAACTTACAGGTATCATGTTTTGTCCGGCTTTCTATTTACTATAATCATGACGTGTAATTTACGTGACGGGTAACGCGTAACGCGTAACGCGTGATGCGTATTTAATCCCGGGGCGTTTAGTTAAACTCCCCTACTGCTCACCCTTCACCCTTCACCCTTCACCCTTTCTATATAATTCTTTTACTATCAAATTCTTCCAGTAAATTTTTTTCAAGTAACCTTGCATGAACCTTTATATCTTCAGAGTAATCTGACAGATTTTCCTGCTCTATATATTTATCCAGAGCTTCCATAAAGGTCAGATTTTCGGAAATAACTGCTCTTTCCGTCACTTCCTTTTCATCTGCTTTTCTTATGATACCATGAACCCAGAAAGCTCCTTCCAGGGTATCTTTGATATCTTTCAGCCTGAGAGGTTCATTATAACAGTAATGAGTGAGATATATGATTCTTACTATTGCATTATTTATGTCTCTTCTATTTATTTCCTCTATAATTTCCCAGCTCGGATCCAGCATTTCTCTTACATCTACCTCTACAGTCACCATTGGTCTTGAAGGGGTTTTTACAAAACGATATTCAAGTTCTTTACCTTCCAGTTCTGCAAGTATAAATCCTTTTTCTTCATGTTCTTCATTGAAGTCTATTCTTTCTATACTTCCCGAATATATGACAGGAGGAGAAGAATGTTGATTAATATTTTGATATTTATGTATATGGCCCAGGGCTACATAGTCAAATTCTTTTCTTGCCAGGGTACTGGTCAGTATTACAGGGTCTCTGCCCAGAAGGGTTGTTCTTTCCGAACCGGAATATGTTGCATCTGCCATTGCCAGATGTCCTGCAAATATGGCAGGATATTTCGGAGATACCATACCTGCAAAATGTTCTATTGTATCATTACAGATTTTTTGAAGTTTTTCATCCATTTCCTGAGCATTTAAAAGTTTGTAATCTTCTTTATCTATTAATCTGCTTTTGGTAGGCCATGGAAAACAACAGATCTGGATTTTCCCTTTTTCTTTCAGATCCAGAGTTAACATGTCAGGTTTTGACATTACATGGATATTTTTAATATTCAGCTCTGTAAATATATCCATTGGATTTGCTTTCCCGAAGGCTACAGGATTGTCATGGTTTCCTATAATTATAATTACAGGTATGTCTTTTTCTATTATTTTCCTGATAGACCGGGCAAATTCTCTCTGATGTGTAGGAGACGGGCCGGGAGTATGATAAACATCGCCGCATATCAATAAAAAATCTACTTCTTCTTGTATTGCAGTATGTAGAATTTTGTCAAAACATGATATAAAATCTTTAAATCTGGCGTGAAGTCCTGTCTCAGGGTCTGTTTTCCCGTAATTCTCCACTCCGAAATGTATGTCACCTGTATGGATAAATTTTATTGACATATAAGCGTGAAGCGTGAAGCGTGAAGCGTGAAGCGTATGTCGCATTACGCATTACGCATTACGCATTACGACAGATCACCTTCCTCTATTTTAACTATAACTGCTGTAATATTATCAGTTCCTCCCGCTTCATTTGCTTTTTCTATACGCATTACGACAGATCACCCTCCTCTATTTTAACTATAACTGCTGTAATATTATCAGGCCCTCCCGCTTCATTTGCTTTTTCTATCAGTTTTTTACAGGCACAGTTTAAATCGGGAGAGGAAATAATAATTTCTGTGATTTCTTCATCTGATACTATTTTTTTTGCCATATCTCCTGTAAGACCATCAGAACACATGATGATGATATCTTCTGGTTCCAGAACTCTTGAGAATACATCGGGAACTGTTGCTGCTTCTATGCCGAGAGCCCTTGTGATGGCATGCTGGAACGGGTAGTGCCTGGCAGATTCCATATCCAGTTCTCCTGCATCTATTAATTCCTTTACTTTTGTATGATCATTTGTAATAAGTTCCAGCTTTCCCTGTCTTAAAAGATAGATTCTACTGTCTCCTATATGGCCGAACCAGCCTTTGTTTTTTACAACTGCCAGTAATTCCAGAGTGGTTCCCATGTTTTTATGTTGATTGAATATCTGTTTGTTTACTTTGTGAATGACCTTGCGTATATGATAATCTGGCTGTTTTTTTTCAGAGTAATATTTATGCCAGTAATTATTTATTTCCTTTACAGTAGTTCCGCTGGCAATTTCTCCCCCGAAATGACCTCCCATGCCATCGGCAACTATAAAAAGTTTGTTCTTTAAATCTATACTGAAACTGTCCTGATTTTTCTCTCTGAATTGACCTGTATCCGTTAAACCTGATGCTTTCACTTTCTTTACCGCAATTTACCGGCAGGGCAATATTGCGGATCCCTCCTTTACCTGTTTGATTGTTTCGTACATGCCGATATAAAATCTTCCTTTAATTCTCTTACAGACTGGTACCTCCCGAGAGGAAGTTTCTGCAAACATTTCATTACTATTCTATCAAGTTCTTTCTTTTCTTCTTTTCCCGGGGAAAGTTTTTCCATTAACAGAGGGTTTCTCATACCGGGAGGCACTATTGCCTGAGGAGTGCTTCCTGTGATATTTCTTCTCTGGTGCATAAGACCGACTATACCGGGATCGTCATTGACAAAAGGTGTCTGTGTTGTAAGCAATTCATATATAATACATCCGAGAGAATAAATATCTGCCCTGTGGTCAATAGGGGGGAGGTTACCGTCAAAAGGGTCGGGATACTGTTCGGGAGCAGAATAATAACTTGTCCCTACAAAACTTCTTGTTCTCTGATAATGCTGTCTTGTGCTTGTTGTAAGGGAAGAAACCCGGCATATGCCGAAATCTGTGAGTTTTACCATTCCCTCTGATGTTATAAGTATATTTTCCGGTTTTAAATCACGGTGTACAATCTTTTTTTCATCTTCATGGGCTCTCTGAAGTCCGTCACATGTCTGACATATTATGGAATAAATCTGTTGCCAGTTATTTATTTCACCATCCAGTAATTTATCTCTCAGGCTTTTCCCTTCTACCAGTTCCATGGCAAAGACGAATCTGTCTTCCGATATGCCGTGGGCTATGAATTCCACTATATTCGGATGGGGTTGAGGTCTGGACATGGCTTCAAGGGCGCTTACTTCATTATGAAAAAAACTCTTTGCTTTCTGATCCTGGCAGAACTGCCTGTGCATTTTTTTTATTGCTACAGGTCTTCCTGTCTTAAGTTCTGTCCCTCTGTAGACAATTGCCATGCCGCCTTCTCCTATTATATCGGACGGGGAAGGTTCTGACGGCTGAAATCTCAGCCAGAAATCTTCGTAGCTGTCTTTATTATGTTTTTTTCTTTCTATGGCAAAGCCCAGTTTTTCCGCCTGGCTTTTCCAGTAATGTTCCCTTTCGTCTCCCTTTTTTTTGAAATCCTCCGACAGAGAAGACATAAAGGTTAATATGTGTTCATCTATATAATTACTTCCTTTTTCCAGAAATTCCAGAAACAGTTTTTCACTTTCTTCTATCATGCCCCGTCTTCTATAGATTTCTCCTGCAGCAGCCATGGAAGGATATAGTAATGAATGATACGTTCCCGTAATTTCCGCGCCGGAATCACCGGGTATTTCTACTGATCGCAGTTTGTTTATTTTTTCTTCTTCCCCTAACTGTGAAAGTTCTGCTTCGAAATTTATTATCTGATTGAATAATTTGAGAGCTTTATCCGGTTCATTCTGCATAAAATAAGTGGAACCAAGATAATATTTTCCTTCCAGATTATTCTGAATATTTATCTTTTCAAGTTCTTTTCTTGTATTCTCTGTTTTACCCATTTTATACTGTATCTTACTTAACTGGACTGTGAGGAGATTATTTTCAGGAAATATCTTCCTTGCTTCTTCCATTACCTCTTCCGCTTTTGACAGGTTTCTGTCTCTGAGCAATTCTTCTGCCCAGAGTTTTAGATTTTGCAGTCTTGCCGAATGGCCTTCAGGAGTAGCCAGAGCTATTCTTTCAAGCATTTCGAGTTTTACTCTTTCTTCACCGGGAAAATTGTTTATTGCATCCTGAAAAATTTTTATTGCTTTTTCTCTTTCCCGGGTTTCAATATATAATTTCCCCAGTCTTCTGTAACCGTCCAGAAAGGCAGGGTCTATTCTCAATATTTTCTGCAGCTTCACTATTGCTTCATATTTTCTGTCAAGAGCCAGCTCAATCCTCACTATTTTTTTTAAAATATTCATATCGTCAGGCGATATGGCGAGAGCTTCTTCGAGTAATGTTAATGCTTCAGTATAAACCTTCTGTTTTATGAGACCTTCCGAAATATGTTCTATACAGAGTTTTATACTCGAGTCAATGCCCATTCGTTCAGACGCAGATATTTTATCTTTATAATCTGTCAGTTCATGTTTTAAGTCTCTGAAGATATTAAGACCTTCAAAGTAATTACCCTTATTAAGTTCATTTTCGGCTTTCAGAATTTTTTTTCTTATATTATCTATATCCGATACTTCTTCAATTTTAATCTTCGGCCATTCATTCTGTCTGTCTGGTTCCATGACCTTTGCAAAGATCCATCCGAAAGCAGCGCCGAGAGCCATTAATGTGAAAATTTCCGTCACTTGAAATCACCTTTTTTTTTCGTGACGCGTGACGCGTAATGCGTGACGCGTGTATGAACTATATTCATTATATGAGAAGTCTTTCCTTCTATTCTTTTATTCTTTTTATAAGATCGAGGCAGAATTGAAGGTCTTCTATTCTTGCCTGTGACATTTTCTGTAATATATTATCATAACCTGTTCTGTATGTTTCTTCAAGTTTTTTTACTTCTTCCAGTTTTACCGTTATTTTTGCTATGGCTTCTTCTTTTGTAATATAATTTCCAAACATTGCATCCAGGGCTTTTCGTGAAACCCTCCATTCATTTCCTATTTTAACGGCAGGAAGTTTCCCGCTCTGAAGAAGTCTGTATACGGTATTTTTACTGATTTTAAGTTCTTCCATTAATTCTTTTTTTGTTAGATATTCACCCATGACAGGCCTCCATATATTACTGAGTTAAGCATAAATAATATATTATGCTCTCGTGACGCGTAACGCGTGA
>JBEHWP010000420.1:0-6000 GCA_040217665.1 Vulcanimicrobiota bacterium | reverse complement strand
CGGGAAGTGAAGGAAAAAACCTTCAGTTCTGCCATATTATGGTTAATTATGATCTTCCATGGAATCCTATGAGACTTGAACAGCGTATAGGAAGAATCCACAGATTGACCCAGGAAAGAGAGGTTCTTGTATTCAATCTGTCATTACTCGATACATTCGAAGGATATATTCTTTACCTTCTTTCGGAAAAAATACGTATGTTCGAACTGGTCATAGGTGAACTTGACCTCATACTGGGAGACGTTGAAGGTGATGAAACATTTGAGAAATGTCTTCAGAAAATATGGCTCGACTCAATATCTGAAGAAGAAATGAAAACAAAAATAGATTTACTGGGAAACAAGCTGGAAGAAGCAAGAAAAAAATTTCACGTTTCTATGGATACAGATATGAATATATCGGCACTGTTCGGGCAGTGATGCGTAATACGTGTTTTCACCGGTACCGGGCGAACACAGAGGGGCGCCCATAAGGAACTGTCTGAAAATAATTACATCATAGTTATAATTTATATCGTGATGCGTAAAGCGTAACGCGTGACGCGAGGATACTTATTGTTCCAACAATTTGCCGGAGTTATTTTTCTTAAAGTCCTAAGTATCGTAACAGGTAAATTGGTACCAAAAAATATGGAACACGCTCCTGTCTCTGGCCGGGCTCTGGAGGAAAAGATATGCCGTATTAAAAGAGAGTTGTAAATGATATAGACGCAAAATATTAACAGTCTGTAAAACCGGTTTGCCACACAACAGGATCATATCTTTTCCGGAAGAGTCCGGACAGGGACAGGTTTTAGAAATGGCTATGAACTTATCTGGAGCGGTAATAAGACTCACTATTTTTAAAAAGGACAGAAATGGCAGAAGAAAACATTAAAGATTTTACACTTAAAATTCTGGAAAAACTGGGAGGTAATTTTGAATTTATTACTTCTGATATATTAATAGCTACCTTTAAGGAACCAATTTCCAGTAATATTCCATCTAAATTATACCTTTCTTTTATACCGATTCCTCCGGAATTTGCCGGAGGAGAATATACATTCGAACCGGTTCTTCCGGGGAGTGATTTACTGGAAGAGCTTATATCCATAGCAAGAAAAAAAGGAGGACGGGGAAAGAGTATTTTTTTAAAAGCCTCTCACACCTGTGACAATGACAGTCTTCCTGTGTCTTTCTTTTCCGTAGCCATAGAAAGTGTGGAAAGAGTTTTTTCCTATATGCCTCTTATGGAATTTAATTTTCGTGTATCTTTTCTTACCGATGAACATATTGAAAGTATCTATTCCGTTCTTCTTGAGGGTAAAAACAGCGAAGTGGAACTAGATTTAAATACCATTACAGATTATTCCTATGAACCACAGGAAGAATTTATTTACAGAAATTTTCCTCTTAACGGAGAAGAAGCTTTTGAATATGCCAGTGAACTGGTTATATCAAAAATAAAACCTCAGGTAAAAATAATAGAAGAAGAACAGGCAAAATTTTTACATAATTCTCTTTTAAGGCTTGAGTCATATTACGGAAAAGAAAGAGAATATGCAAAGAAAAAATATAAAGAGGAAGCTTCACCTGTCCTTGAAGAACTTACAAAGGAGCTAAAACAGAAGAAAGAGGAACTGATAAACAAACATGCTATAAAAACAGCCATATCACTTATAAATTTCAGAGAAATTTTCATACCTGCCCTGGGGTTTCAGTGTGTTATCTCTAAAGATGACAGAAGAAAAATAATTCAATTTAAAAAAGACCTTGTACGGGGAAAATTATTTCTGCCTTCCTGTGAAGCATGTAAAAAAGAAAGCAGAGCTTTTACTGTTTGCAGTTATGAAGGACATGTCCTTGGGAACTGCTGTGTTAAGCTCTGTGAAAGCTGTAAAAAAGAAAGCTGTCCAATCTGTAAACCATTAAATAAATGTTTTATATGCAATGAACATATATGTGATGACTGTGGCACTCTATGCCAGATGTGTAAAAAATACTACTGTTATTCCAAACATTCCGTTAAATGCCTGACATGTGGTGAAGATTTCTGCAATAAATGTACGGTAACATGTAAAAAATGTTCGGAGAATTTCTGCAAATCTCACATAACAACATGTTATCAGTGTAAAGACAGGTTCTGCTATGCTCACAGCTACATATGTCATCTGTGCAAAAAACAGGTATGTATGGATCACGGAAGTATCTGTGCCGGATGCGGGAAACCATGCTGCAATATTCATTTTACACAGTGTAATCTATGTCACGAACATTACTGTACCGAATGCGTAAAAGAGATTAACAGAAAGTTCTTCTGCAAGGGATGTATATCTCTAAAAAAACTTGATAATACTGACGAAATAGGAGTAATTTTTTCACCTCATATAAGCAAAATAAAGCATATACCGGTGTTAAAATTAAGACACTGGAAGAAAGGAATTACTGAAAAATATTTTATATTCACTGCATCTGGTTTTTTCAATTCCTATATTTTTATAATAGACAGAACCAGCGGAAATATTGTCAATTATAGAGCTTCAGGCTTTTTAAAAGCTCTGAAAAATATATTCGGTTTATAAATAAAGGTTTTTTTCAATAATCTGTAGAAATTTATAACAAAAATTACTCATTACGCATTACGCATTACGCATTACGCATCACGTTCAAGGAGGTTTATATAATGTTCAAAAATCTATACATTATGTTCTCTATTCTATTATTAATCTTTATTACATCACCTTCTTACTGTGAAGAGCAGGGAAAAGAGGCACAAAAAGAGGCACAGTTACAGCCTGTGGCAAAATACGGTTATGCAGATGAAGCAGGGAAACTTGTTATAAAACCACAGTTTGATTATGCAGGTGAATTTACTGAAGGCATTGCTGTAATAGGTATTGGAAGTAAATACGGCTATATTGATAAAACAGGCAAAATGATTTCAGAAGCAAAATTTGATGAGGCCATGGAATTCTGTGAAGGTTACGCAGTTGTAAGAGCAGGTGAAAAATACGGATATATAGATAAAACAGGGAAAATTATCTGTGAACCGAAATTTGATTTTGCCTATAGTTTTTCAGAAGGTTATGGAGGGGTTCAATCAGGAGCAAAATACGGGTTCATTGACAGAACAGGAAAAGTAGTAATAGATATAAAATTTGATGACGCATGGAATTTTTCCGAAGGGCTGGCCATGGTAAATATGGGAGGAAAAATGAATAATCAGGGTATGGTAAAAGGCGGGAAATGGGGGTTTATCGATAAAACCGGGAAATCTGTTATTGAGATTAAATATGACGGTGCGTGGCCTTTTTCTGAAGGGCTTGCACCTGTAATGATTAAAGACAGATGGGGTTATATTGACAGAACAGGAAAAGTAATTATTGAACCGAAATATATTCAGACCATACCTTTCTCCGAAGGTCTGGCAGCTGTAAAAATAAAAAGTAAATGGGGTTATATCGACAAAACAGGGAAATTAGTTATTGAACCGAAATTCGATTTTGCAGATTCTTTTTCTAACGGGAAAGGAGCCGTAAATACAGGAGGTAAAATGAATAAATACGGAGAACTGATGGGAGGTAAAAATGGCTATGTAGACAAATCAGGCCATGTAGAGTGGGAAAAGTAAATATAAAGTATATTATAAACTATACTTTTGCAGATTTTAAAAACTGTAAAAAAATTATTCAATTTTTAGGTTTCAGGTGTTGGGTCAGGAAGATTAAAACCCGGAACTCAAAACCTGTTTAAGTATAAAGTCAGGAAAAACAAGGAAATTATGAAAAAGTGCAAAAGTATAGTTATAAAGTAAATTTTTATGATATAATGAGAGAAAATTGTAACATCATGACAGAGGTGATATTATGGATAACCATGAAAAAGAAGCTCTTATAAAAGAAAAATACGGATATGCAGTTCTGGAAAGCGGACCTGTAGATCCGGATAATCCTACCTTTGCATCCCTTCTGGGAGCAATGAAGGAAGTATATGAAGGTAAGTGTGGCATGGATGTTCTTGTAAAATACCATGAAGGACTTTCAAAACAGATTGAAAATTCCAGAGAATTTTTAAAGAAAACCGATAAAGAAACACCGGAAGAATATAAAGCCCTTGTAGAAGAACAGCACAGGATAAGCCTCGGTGCTCTTGATATTGTACAGGGCACCCTTGATTTAATTGATAGTTATATTAAAAATCCTTCTAAAGAACTTATGGCTACATGCGTGGAATCCCTTTTAAATTCACAGAGAATAATGAAAGGTGTCCATGATATGCTGGATGAAAATATAAACAGGGCTGAAGAAGAACAATAATGGATTGCTTTCCGGTATTCAGATATAAGGAGAACTAAAAAGAAGGGGTTTTATAAAACCCCTTCTCAGTTTATCCCCGCCTATCAGGCTTACTGTAACAGACCAAGAACTGCCTGTTGCGACTGATTGGCCTGGGTCAACATTGCAAGTGAGGCCTGCTGTTTCACCTGATCTATGGTCTGTTGCAGGACCGCCTCCGCATAGTTTACATCTACCTCCTGAGCCAGCGCTCCTTCGAGATTTGCCTTGTAGGTTTCATTATTGGAAATACCTACCTGCAAACGATTCTGGAGTGAACCTATCTTGGAGCGTTCATCGGAGAGCTTGTCTATGGCATCATCAATCATACTTACACTGTTCTTGGCTCCAAGGGAAGAAGATACATCCAGTTTAGTAATTCTCAATCCGTAAGAACTCATATCACCAACACCTATAGTCATTTCTTCACCGGCATTTGCACCTACCTGGAAGGCAACCGACTTATCATCCGTTGTACCTGCATCATATGATGTAACACGTAACACAGCAGTTTTACCTACGTCATTACTGGCATCTACCTGGTTGAGATCAAACTTAATTCCTGAACTTGCATAATAAGAGGTTAAATCAACACTTTGTCCACCGGAAGCATTTACATTTGAGATTGTAGTCAGAGCTGTTGCACCATAGCTACCGATTGAATCAGAAGCAAATATCTGAGCATCAACACTGCTACCATTGGCAACCAGTTTTACCTGGAAAGTAATATCAAAGGTATTTGCAGCCTTATCAACAGTTACAGCACCGTTAGTCAAAGTCTTTATTAAATTGGTAGAACCACCGGTTGCTCCCTGAAGTGAAGATTCATTTACAGCAATATTTGTAAGTACTTTTGCCGATGCATCTGTTGCTGCGACACTGTTCTTTATATCACCGTTTAAGAGGTGTCTTTCTTTGTATTTAGTATCTCTTGCAATTCTATCCAGTTCTTTTCTGTAATCATTGATCTGTTTCTGATAATTTGTACGGTCTGCATCGGTTGTGGCATCGTTAGAGGCCTTTACTGCAAGCTGTCTCATATTCTGAAGAATATCCTGCATATTTGAAAGGGCTTTATCTGCAGTAGAAAGCATCTTGTCTGCTGCTTTACTGTTTTCAATACCTACTCCGACACCGTTTTTCTGGGCTGTAAGTCTCTGGGAAGTGGCAAGAGCTGCAGGATCATCCTGGGCATTCTGGACTCTTTTACCTGTGGCAATCTGTGACTGAGTTCTACTCAGATTTGTCTGAGCAAGATTGAAGTTTTGAAGGGCTGTAATACCAGCCGGATTAAAATTAATACTAGGCATTATAAATTCCTCCTTGATTTATATTTTCAGGACATATCCCTGTCCCGAAGGGGATTTTTATTAACCTGTTTCTACTTATATATTCGGCATTTAATTTTAAAACTTTAGGGCTTTTTTGAAATATTTTTTGCAGGCTTACTGACCTGAACATAAGCATGTAATAAAATCATTCCTCCCTTGACGCGTTACGCGTCAAGGGAACAGTTATGTATTATTTATTCTCACCTCAGTAAAAAATTCAGAATAATACCATCCGGCACACAGGGTATTAGTTCCTTCCTGCCAAATGATATGCATTACACAAACTGAGATTTTTCGTCACTATTTTCCTCTTACCGGGAACAGTCACAATGTTCTTCCCGATAAAATATAAAAGTA
>JBEHWP010000419.1:0-6008 GCA_040217665.1 Vulcanimicrobiota bacterium | reverse complement strand
AGTTACTGGGAAAAATAGTCTCAGTAATAAATTAAAAGAAATAATAGGGTAAGGTGATTTATATGGCTATTTTAGCTCTTTATGATATCACAGGTATACAGGACTATATCTTTTCATCCAGCAAAATGAAAGAAAATCTTGGTGCTTCGATAATAGTTCAAAAAATATTTGATGAATATTTAATAAAAGCACTTCAAGAGTATGATATTAGTAATACCAGAACTTTATGGAAAGAATATAATAATTTCCTGATAAAAACAGACAGCAAGATAAAAGCAGAAATTATATATATAGGTGGTGGCAATGCTCTTGTTGTATATAAAGATAAACCAGCATTTAAATCAATGAACGAAATACTATCTAATAAAGTTCTTGAACAAACAGCAGGTATGCTGTCAATTGCTGTAGCCTCTATAGATACGAATTTTACTAATTTCCATCAAGACATAATGAAGAAACTTATTCCAGAAATTAAGAAAAAGAAATATGAGTTTAATCAAACATATCCACTCCTGGGCATATCAATAACAAGGGAAGGTAATACTGATGGCTTGCCTGCTCAGAAAAAGATTGATGATGAATACATATCTCTTTCAGCTCATTTAAAAAGACTTGAAGCAGAGCCTTCTTATTTTACTCATCGCATGAAACTCAATAAAGATTATCAATTTCCTATATATTTTGATGAGCTCGGTCAGAGTAAAGGAGAGAACCATATTGCGGTAGTCCATATTGATGGAAACAATATGGGAAAAACAATTGAAAAATTACTTAAAGATGAAAAAGATTACGAAAAAGCTGTTAGTAAAATAAGGAAATTCTCAAAAGATATAAAAACTACATATGAACTTATTATGGGAAAGGTTATTAACTCTATAGTTACTGCTATGAATAATGAAAAATTTTGCAAACAGCTTGAAGTAAATATTAATAAAAATAAAATGTTACTCCCAATAAGACCTGTTGTTCTGAACGGTGATGACGTTACTTTTGTCTGCAATGGTAAGATAGGAGTTACCTGTGCGGAGAAATTTCTGAAAGAAATTCATAATTCATCAATAGAAGTAGATAATGAAAAAATACCACTATCTGCCTGTGCAGGTGTTGCTATTGTAAAATCACACTTTCCTTTCTACAGGGCATATGAATTATCGGAGCAATTATGTAAATCGGCAAAAAAGAAAGCCAAAACCTTAGTTGGTGACAAAGAAAATGTAGGAAACTGGTTAGATTACCATATAGTCTTTTCAGGGCTGACACTCGGACTTGATGAAATCAGAGCAAATTATTATCAGGTACCAGGAATGAATAAACCGGAAGACTTAACTTATAAAAAATATGGGGATGTAATATGTGAAGCAAAACAATATAATCTTCTCTGGCGTCCCTGGTGTATTGCCGGTGATACAGAAGAAAAATACATGTGGGATAAATTTAAACTTATATATCAGTATTTTACCGGAGATGATAAAAAATGGCCCAGATCAAAATTAAAGGCTCTCAGAAATGAAGTTATCAAATCAAAAGTTTCTGTTGATTTACTTGTCAAAGAATTAAAAAGTAGAGGAAAAAAATTGCCGGACGTTAATGGAACTAAGGGTAACTTTTTCATAGATGATAAACAGACACCTTACTTTGATGTTCTGGAATTACTTGATTTCTATACTGAATTTCCGGAAGAAGAGGAGGTTAAATAAATGATATTGGAGATGACGTTACTTTCAGATACATTACCGGGATCAGGAGAAGGACTATCAGGAATTATAGACAGAGATATTTCTTATGACAATTTTGGTATCCCTTATATCCCTTCCAAAAGAATAAAAGGTATTTTGAGGGAATCTGCGAGAGATCTTTCAGATGCAAATTTATTAACTGCCAAAATAATTGAAATATTCGGAGATATCGGCCAGGAAAAAGGATGTTCTTTTAAAATCTCCAATGGCTATCTAAAAAATTACAGACAATACAGGGATTTTCTCAAATATACTGCCGGAGCAAATGATTTAGCCGGTATTTTCAACAGAGAATCATTAATGGATTATTTTACTTATAACAGGTCGCAAACCACTATTAATCGTTATACAGGTACAGCAGAGGAAAATTCTCTCAGGGTATCAAGAGTGTTGAAAAAAGGATTAATTTTTGATTTTCATATAGATTATGATGAGAAATATAAAGAAGACCTGGAGAAAATTATAAAAGTAACAAGACATTTCGGAATAGCAAGAAGCCGAGGGCTCGGACATATAAAACTCAGTTTACGTGAAAATTCAGTAATTGAAAAATTAGAAGATAAATCTAATATTATCCCGGAAGAAGCCAGTAAACTATCAGTGGATAAAAGCGAATTTAATGATGAAGGTTTATATGAATTACCTTTAGAAATAACAAACCTCAGCCAGATACTTGTTACAAATAAAGTCGGAGGAGATCAAATTTCTGAGACTTATATTCCCGGAGGTTTTATCCTTGGAGCTTTAGCCTATAACTATATTCAAAAAAAATCTATAAATCCTGCCAGTGACATTACGTTTAGAGATATATTCCTATCAGGAGAAGTTAAATTCTGCAATTTATATCCCTCTAAGAACGATAACACTTTTTATCCGTCTCCTGTATCACTTGTAAAACAAAAAGATACCGGCATACTTTATGATTTAGCTTATGAAACCGATGCTGAAGAAGTAAAGAATATTCAAACTCAAAGCACATCAGGGCAGTTTATATTCATTCAAAACAACGATATTTATGCCCAGACTGTTTCTAAAGAAATAGAATACCACCACCGCCGGCCTAAAGACAGAAGTATTGGCCATGCCGGAAAAAACCAGACAATTACTGATGATGGAGAGTTTTTCCAATTTGAAGTAATCTCTTCTCACCAATCATTCAGTGGCCGGATTACCGGCAAGTATAACTATCTAAAAGAATTATTAGATACAGTGGATGAAGAAATGACACTATATCTTGGTAAATCAAAAACCGCTCAATACGGGAAATGTAAATTGAAAATTCAGGGAATCAAGGAGTTAGATAAATCAGAAAAACTGTGGCAGAAAGATGAAAATATTGTAATTACACTTGTATCTGATATGATATTACTTGATAACAAATACGGATTTAACGATAGCTCGGTGGAAAATTTCAAAATAGAATTAGCCAGATTTCTTCAGATTGATCCTTCTGAGATAGAAATTAAGAAAAGTTTTTTAAAGTATAAAAAAATCGGAGGTTTCCTCGGCGTATGGAAATTACCAAAGATTCAGTCAAATGCCCTTGCTGCCGGAAGTGTAATTATTTTAAAAAATAACTCTCAGAAAGATATAATACTTGAAAAATTAACAGGGAAATCCTTCGGTACCAGAATAGAAGAAGGCTTTGGACAGATAAAAATCAACTGGCATGGAGATAAACAACTTACAAAAGTTACCAAAGAACCAGATAACCCTAGACCTGATGATATAACGGGATTAAAAGATTTATTAGAGTATATTTTATTAAATCAGCTTAAAGTATCATTAAAAAGTGAAGCAATAGAAAAGAGTAATAACTTTGTAGAAATTCATAATCTTACATCTACATTTATAAACAAAATAATTTTATTTATTAAAAATTCTTCAGGATTTAACGAACTGGAAGAGAAATTTAACCAGTTGAAGATACCGGCTAAAGGAAAACTTGAGAAAATTAAATCTGATTTAAAAATTTCAGAAAAAGATAAATCATATAAGTTAAATATAAGTGATTTTGAAAATCTATTAGGACAAAAACGTGACAGTTCTGACATCCCGGTTCTTCGCGATAATATTCTGACACAGATAAACTCACAACCAGATTTCTATAAAGATAAAATCTATGAATTATATCAGTGCTATACTCTTTCATTTTTAACCAATCTGAAATATATGAAAAGAGGTGAAAAATAATGATAAAAGATAAGATAATTAACAGAATTTACATAAAAGGTAATCTACTACTTATATCTCCTTTAATTCTGGGGTGTGGAGAAGATGAAAATTCAGATATAGATTTAATCAGAGACTGGGAAGGGAACCCTTTTATTCCTGCATCGTCCATAGCAGGAGCAATAAGAAACTATATGGATAGTATCCTGGAGAAAGATCAACCTGACAGAAAAAAAGAAAATGAAATTATCAGAAGTTTTTTTGGTGAAAGAGAAAAGGAGTCACATATAAGTTTAATCACTTTCTATGATTCTTTCCCTGTCAACAATTTAAATATCAAACTCAGAGATGGAGTAGAACTGAATAAAATAAAAAGGATAGCTGAAAATAAGAGGAAATTTGAATATGAGATTATCGAACCAGATGCCATATTTGATTTTAAATGTGAAATAACAATAAGGGAAGAGCATAAAGAGAAAAAAGAACAAATTGATCGGATTAATCATACGATATATTTAATTCTTAATGCTCTGGAAAATGGTAAAATCAGATTCGGAGCCAAGACAAGACGTGGTTTTGGAGAACTAAAGTTAGAAAATTGTCAGATATTATTGTTAGATATGATGAAAAAAGATGATACAGCAAAGTGGTTCAACTTTAGTTGGGAGAATTCTGGGAATAAAAAAATAGAAGATTTCAAAAATAATTCCTTATCAGTTAATAATGAATTAACTAAAATTGAAGCAAATTTTCACATTCCCTATTCAATCTTAATACGCCATTACAGTGCTAATCCCAAAGATCCTGACTCAGTCCATTTAACCTGTAATGAAAATAGTATTATTCCCGGACCTTCCTGGGCAGGTCTTTTAAGACATACCATATTTAATATTGGCAGGACTATAAACAAAGAAAATAAAGTAAAGAGAATAGTTAAAGAAATGTTTGGCTTTGTAGATGAAACAGAGAAAGATTACCTGAAAAAAGGCAAAGCATCAAGAGTAATTCTCAATGAAAGTATAATAAAGAACGGAATAATTATTCCTTACACAAGAAATAAAGTAGATAGATTTACAGGTGGAGTAGTTGACAGCGCACTTTTTGATGAAGCTCCTCTGTATAAAGGAGATTTAGTATTAAATATTGAGATAAAGGATTCTAAAGATTATGAAACAGGGCTTATTCTTCTTGCTCTAAAAGATATTGGAAATGGTATTTCTCCTGTAGGTGGAGGTGTAAATATAGGAAGGGGTATTCTGGAGTTAAAAGGAATCAAAATCAATGGAAATCCATTTGAGCTGGATAAGAATAGTGAAAAATACTTTAAAGAACTTGCCGTAGAGTTATCAGAGGGGAGTGAAAAAAGTGTCACATAAAATAAGAAACAACCAGAAATCTATGATAAAAAGCTCAGATATAATAAAAGATAAATCCAAATTGTTACAGGTTATTAATGAAGCAGGTCGTGAGATAGGAGAAGATTCATACTGGATTTTATATAATCAGAATAAAGTTTTAATAGGAAAGGGTTGTCAAAATTTACTTAATGAAGATCAAGAAATAGAACTGAATATTTTGAAAAACATCAGGTTCTTTGGCCTTAAAGGGGAACTCTATATATGGAAATATAATCATGATTTACGATGGCGTTTAAGAATGGATGATAATGGAGACAAAGACGATGTTAATATTTACGAAGAAGAGCACTACAGATGGCATATAAAAAATGAAAAAGGTTCTGATAAAAATAGAGAATTAAATTTACACAGTTCACTGACTCATTTTTCTCTACCAGAAAAATTCAAAGTGTATAATTATTTTAGATATGATGAAGATGGGTTAATAAAATTTTATGATGCCAGACTGGTAGAATTTACAGACAGGCAGGAGGTTTAAGAGATGGCCAGAAAAAAAGAATATGAAATTGATACTAAAGAGACAGAGACATTCATAAATCCTTATAACTTTATTCCTCTCGAAGAAAAATGTGATAGAAAATACAATTATGAAGATATAAAAAAACAGAATAAACTAACTGGATGGATAGAATGTAGCCTTCAAACCTTAACCCATATTTTTATTCCCAATACTACAAATAAT
>JBEHWP010000418.1:0-6014 GCA_040217665.1 Vulcanimicrobiota bacterium | reverse complement strand
CAAAGCAGGCCAGAGTTAAAGTAGTTGTTAAAAGTAACCCCTCTTCAGTTGCTGAAAAGGTTTTATCAGATATTCTTATTTGTATGAATTTAGATGTTAAAATAATCGATAAAAAAGAAGAAAATAATATAGTCAGATTCTGTCTCAGCGGAGACAGTCTCGGAATTTTAATAGGCCGTCATGGGAGAACTCTTGATTCTCTTCAGCTTTTACTCAATATTATAGCAAATAAAGGAAATAAAGAGAAAAAAGAGAGAATAAGAATAGTAGTAGATGGTGAAGGATACAGGGAAAGAAGAGAGAAAACCCTTCAGGGACTGGCTGAAAAAATGGCTAAAAAAGCCTATGAAGCAAGAAAAAATATAGTTCTGGAGCCAATGTTGCCATATGAGCGCAGAATTATTCATACAGTCCTTCAGGACAATCCCTATGTAAATACTTACAGCCAGGGAGATGAGCCCGTAAGAAGGGTCGTTGTATCGCCACGGAAATAAAGAGGTGAATGGTGATGGGTGAAGGGATATAATTATTACCCGCCACCTGTCATCAATTACTATAATAAGGGTTATGGGTGCTGGGTGCCGGGTCAGGAAAATTGAAAACCTGAAACCCAACACCTGAAACCCGAAATTTGATTTTAACTTGATAAGAGCGGTGGGCTCTTTTTTAATTTTAAGGAGGTAATATGGTACATTCAGTTATAGATGATACAATAGCTGCCATTTCTACTCCTCCCGGAGAGGGTGGTATCGGTATCATCAGGTTAAGCGGTCCTCTGTCTGTTAAAATAATTTCTGCCATATTTTCTTCGGCTAAAGAAAGTATCTCTGTGAATTCATTTGAAAGCCACAGGTTATATTACGGCTATATCCTTGAACCGTCCACAGGAGAGAGAGTGGATGAAGTTCTTTTATCCGTTATGAAAGCTCCCAGAACTTATACGAGAGAAGATATAGTGGAAATAAACTCACACAGCGGCATCATAGTATTGAAAAAGATTTTAAATATAGTTTTAACCTGCGGAGCAAGACTGGCAGAACCGGGAGAGTTTACAAAGAGAGCTTTCCTCAACGGACGAATCGATCTGACACAGGCAGAAGCAGTTATGGATCTTATCAGAGCCAGAACAGATGCATCTCTGAAGGTAGCCATGAATCAGGTTGAAGGAAAACTTTCAGGAGAGATAAAGGATATTTATAAAAATCTTGCCGACTTACTGGCTCATATAGAAGCAGATATTGACTATCCTGAAGATGATATTTCACCTGTTGATTTTTCGTATCTTCATAAAAAAATCAGCAATATAATAGCAGATATTGAAGAGCTTATAAATACTGCCGATTACGGTAAAATATTGAGAGAAGGTATTAAGGTGGCTATTGTAGGAAGGCCCAATGCCGGTAAATCAAGCCTTCTGAACGGATTGCTGGGAGAAAATCGTGCTATCGTTACAGATATACCGGGTACAACAAGAGATACAATAGAAGAATATTTAAATCTTGAAGGATTTCCGGTAGAAATAATAGACACTGCAGGTATAAGAAAAACAATTGATATAGTCGAGACTATTGGTGTAAATAAAACATATGAGATTATGGATAAAGCGGATCTTATCCTTTACCTGATCGATGCTTCACAGGATTTTCATGAAGAAGATCTGGAAATTATTAATAATATACCGAAAAACCGGTTAATTCTTGTCTTTAATAAAATTGATTTACCCGGAAAAATTGATATGTCTGAAGTATTTTTATCTTTTACTTTTGTAGAAACTTCACTGCTGTCTGAAGAAGGAGTAAATAAGATAAAAAAAGCTATCCTTTCTTTTATTTCCAGAGGACATGTTTCTCATAAAGAACGTATATTTATTTCAAATTTAAGGCACAGAAAAGCTCTGGTTAACTGTAAGATGTCTCTCCTGGAATTCAATGAGTCCTTTGAAAATGGATTTTCTTCCGATATTATTGCAATAGATTTGAAAAAATCTCTTGATTTTCTTGGAGAGATTACAGGAGATAATGTTACAGATGATGTATTAAGCAGAATATTTGAAAATTTTTGTGTCGGTAAGTAGCAAAAAGACTATAATTTAAGTAAAAGTGGTATAATGTTAAGTAAAGAAAAAAATGCAAAAAAATCCTGAAAAAAAGGATTTTTGAAAAGTTTTCTGGAATATTCCACATAATAATGGATTCATAAATAACTCTTCCGTTACACATTGTGTGTTGCGATTTCAGAGGTGTCTAAATGGCAGTTCAATGTCACAGGTGTAAATTTAAAAATATAAATGAAGCTCTCTTTTGCGGTAAATGTGGTGAACCTTTAATAGAATGGTCTGACGAAGGTTTTATGTATGAAGGTTATATAATACAGAGGCGTTATGAAATAATAGATGTTATAAAAGAGGGTGGTATGGGGTGTGTTTATAAGGCCAAAGATATTCGTCTTGACAGAGAATGTGCTGTAAAAGAGATGTTAAGCAATGACGCTCCCGAAGACCAGGAATATGCTGTGAAGAGATTTGAAGAAGAAGCCCTCATGTTAAGCAAATTACGTCATATAGGTCTTCCTGTAGTTATGGATTATTTTGTGGAACATGGTAGATATTACCTGGTTATGGATTTTATAAAAGGTGAGGATCTTGAGAATATACTTGAAGAGCTTGACGGAAAACCTGTAGAAGAAGATAAGGTGATTAACTGTGCTATTCAGATACTGGAAGTCCTGGATTATCTTCATAATCAGGATCCCCCTATTGTCTACAGAGATCTGAAGCCTGGAAATATTATGATAAGGGATCATGATAAAAGAGCTGTACTTATAGATTTTGGCATAGCCAGAACCATCGCATCTGACAGCACCACTACAAAGACTATTATAGGTACCTTTGGTTACTGTGCTATGGAACAGGTCAAGGGAAAGCCGGAACCGAGGAGTGATGTATATTCGATGGGTGCAACCATGCACCATATGCTGACAGGTGTTCAACCCCAGTTACTTACTATAGAACCTCTGGAACAGGTCAATCCGAATGTATCAAAAAAACTTGCCAGAATTGTAATGAAAGCTCTTCAGGAAGATCCTGAAAAAAGATTTTCCTCTGCAAAAGAAATGATCGAAGCTCTGGTTTCATCTGAAATGCCTGCAAAACTGCTTGCAGATGACTATCCTGACATGGTATTTGTTCCTGCAGGAGAGTTCTGGATGGGGTCTGATCAGGCTGATCCCAATGAATATCCGAAGCATAAAGTTCTCGTAAAAAGTTTTTTAATAGATAAATTTCCCGTTACAAATGCCCAGTTTGACAGGTTTGTAAAAGAAACAGGCGCTAAAATCGGTCACTGGAGAAGAAACTTTAAACCGGGCACGGAAAACTGTCCCGTAGTTAATGTAAGCTATTATGAAGCAGAGCAGTATGCTGCATGGGCCGGTAAACGACTCCCTCTGGAAGCTGAATGGGAAAAATCTGCAAGAGGAACAGATGGAAGAAAATATCCATGGGGCAACGAGTGGAGCAGTTATTCTATAGATCCTAACACCCTTCCAACTGTAGGAAGTTTTCCTGACAGGGTGAGCCATTATGGACTTATGGATATGGTTGGTTCTATTTATGAGTGGACCTCTGACTGGTATTATCCCTACCCCTATAAAGGGCCTTATGAAAAAGGTAAGACAAAAGTAGTCAGAGGCGGCAAGAGCCAGTTCGCTACATGCAGTTACAGAGGTTTTGATGTTCCAGAGTATCGTAATCCTGCAAGGGGATTTCGGTGCGCTCTTGATTGTTAAAAGGAAAGGGGCTGTGTTTTATGCTTCCCTGTTGTTTGAATTGCGGCAATGAAAAAATAGAAGATTATCATTTCTGTATCAGGTGCGGAAGTGAACTCTCAGATATTGCCCCTTTACAAATTCTTGCTACCGGAATTTTACTCGATAAAAGGTATAATATTGATTCTTTACTCAGGGAATCTGACGGAGGAATAGTTTATAAAGCTGAAGATGCAAGATTTAAAGCCATGTGTGTGGTAAAAGAACTGTTCCTTAATTACGGAGAAATGAATGAATTCAAGAATTATGTAAAAAAAATTAGAGAAGAAATAAAACTGTTCTGTAATTCCCGCCATCCCTGTATCCCTGTAATTACAAATTATTTTGTGGAAAAAGGAAGACATTATCTTGTTATGGACTATTTTGAAGGTAAAAGCCTTAAGTCCATTCTTGAAGACAGAGGAAATCCCGGTATTGGCCAGGAAGATGTTAAATCGTGGACCATGCAGATACTGGATATGCTTGATTATGCCCATCATCAGGAACCGCCTATTATTTATCGTGATATTAATCCGGATAATATAATGATTAAAGATAATGATCAGAGGGTTGTATTCCTTGATTTTTATCTTTCAAGTTCTGACCCTGAAGCCAAAGATAAAGGTATTTTGCCGGCAGGAGATTACAGCGCTCCTGAAGAAAAAAAAGGTGAGTTTGGTTTCAGAAGTGATATATTTGCTCTCGGCGCTACAGTATATTATCTGCTGACCGGAAAATCCGAAAATTTTTCAGAAGGTAAATTTCCACCTCTTAAAGATTGTGTATCTGAAGTTAATGGAGATTTTATTTCTATAATAGAAAAATCTTTATCATTAAATCCAGAAGAAAGATATAGTTCTGCACAGGAAATGAAAGAAGAATTATTGAAAATATTAAAAGTAGAGAAGAATAATCATGAAATTAATTCTCTTTCTAAAGTGACATCCATTATTCAAACTCCAAAGCCTTCTGTTATAGAACTGCCGGAAACTGCATCGGATTCAGAACATCAGATTCCTGCAGATAATTCTTCTGATAAAAGTTCGGTGAAGACCGGGATTATTCAACCTGCCAGGACAAAACAATTTCCATCATTTTTTTCTGAGCCCTCTGTAACGGAAAAACGTGACGGAGAAAAAGATGAACTTATAGAACATGCGGAAAAGAGTGCAAAATTAGTAAAGAATATAATTGTCTGTGCTGCCATAATTCTGGGTCTTGCTATTATCTATGGGATTTACTGGATATACAACACTACTGTTTCTCAGACTTTGTTTAATAACGGCCTCTTAATTTATAGTAAAGCCTGTGACAGTAAATCAGATTATATTAATTCACAGGGTAAAGGCAGTTATACAGACCCTGTAACAAAATATAAAGAAGCTATTATAAAATTTGATGATTACAGTAAGAGTTATAATAAAGATCCAAAGGGTTATTATATGATGGGCCATTGTTATTATAGTATTTATGAACTGGATTTAATGAAACATAAATTTGAAAATTCTCCTCTGTCAGAGGAAGAACTGATAAAAGCTATAGAAGCATTTAAAAGAGCTGTCAATTCTTCTCCTCCATATGTGGAAGGACATTATTATCTTGCCAGATGTTATTATATGCAGGGAAATTGGATTAAATCCAGAGAAGAGTTAAATATTGCCGGAAAATTTCTTTCCAAAATGGTTAACAGTAATAAAAAAACAACGTGGAAAAAGAATATTGATAGAGCTGCTGATAGTTTCTGGAAACCGGTTTATGTCCCTTCAAATAAAGGAACATCAGTAGAATTTATTAATAACACAAAGGGGCATGTAAATATTGAAACTAATGGTAAAACACTGGATTCTATCTCATTATTGAAAGGAAAAACAGCCGTTAAATCGCTGGAACCCGGGGAATACAATATTACTGTTACCTTTCAGGAATATTCTTTTACTGATAAAATAAATCTGGAAGCAAATAAAGGTTATATTATAAAATTAGCAGGGCCTTTAGATAAGTTTGTCCCTTTTGATTTGCATAGCTTTAGAAAAGAGAAATAATTGAGTGTCAGGTAGTGAGTAAATTTTGAAACGTTCTAATATTCACTTGTTACCGAAACAGGTAAAATGGTTATGAACTTATCTGGAGCAGTACTCAGGAGCAGTCAGGAAATAACTACATAATATTTACAGTATTTATTATGCTATTTAATGTTGCCAGCGGTTAAT
>JBEHWP010000417.1:0-6021 GCA_040217665.1 Vulcanimicrobiota bacterium | reverse complement strand
AACACCCAGGTCTTTAAGGGATTTTATAACAGATAGAGTGTCGGATTTTATAATATCCGATATAGATATAAGTCCGCATACATCTTTTTCATTACCGATTGCTACTACCGAATGGCCATCTTTCTCCATTTCTTCTATTTTCTTATTTACAGAAGAATCGTCTGAAAATTTCTCCATAAGACTCTGATTTCCAATCCAGTAAAGATTTCCTTCTATATATCCTTCTATGCCTCTTCCTTTAATCAAATTAAATTTCTCGCATGGATTAAATCTTATGGCTTTATCAAGGGTTTTTTCGAGAATAGCCTTTGCCAGAGGATGCTTACAGTGAATTTCAAGAGAAGATGCTTTAGAGAGGATAAATTCTTCCGTATAGTCTTTAAAAGGAATAACATGAACTACTTCTGGCTTACCGCAGGTTATGGTACCGGTTTTATCCAGGGCGATAGCAGAAATAGAGGCAGGAGCTTCAAGATAAACACCACCTTTTATAAGAACACCATTCCTTGCTCCTGATGTAAGACCTGCAACAATGCTTACAGGTGTGGATATTACCAGAGCACAGGGACAGGAGATTACAAGTATTACAAGAGCCCTGTAAATACTGTCAGGCCATGGCAGTCTGAACCATAGAGCAGGAATCAAAGCTATAAGAATAGATAAAACAATCATAGAAGGTGTGTAGTAGCGGGCAAATTTTTCTACCCACTGTTCCGAAAAAGCACGTTTTCCCCTGGCCTCTTCAACCATACGGGTAATACGGGCGAGTTTTGTATCACCGGATGTTTTTATCACTTTAAATTCAAAGGAGCCTTCTTCATTTATAGTACCTGCAAAAACCTCCATACCGAATTCCTTTTTTACAGGTACCGATTCGCCTGTTATAGTAGATTGATTTACAGTACCGGAGCCCTTTGTAACAATACCGTCAAGAGGTATTTTTTCTCCCGGACGTACAAGTACTGTAACTCCTGCAGGAACTTCAGAAACAGGCTTTTCTAAAATATCTCCGTCATGGGGACAGAGATATCTGGCTCTGGGAGGAGAAAGTTCCATGAGGGCTTCTATTGCTTTCCCGGCTTTCCCGACACTCCATGCTTCCAGAAGCTGTGCAAGGGCAAATAAAAATACAACTGTAGCAGCTTCAAACCACTGACCTATGACAACAGCTCCTGCCATAGCAAGAGTCATAAGAACATTCATATCGAGTCTGAAATGTCTCAGAGATATAAAAACCTTTGGAATTATATACCATAAGGAAAAAATCATAGAAATTATATATAAAATAATTGAGATAAGAGGAAAAACATGATGGGCCATGGCTTCACCGCATACAAAAGCATCAAGAATACTTTTATGAATTATGCCGTGAGAAACTGAAGCGGAAAGTAAAAAAATAAAAGAAACAGCACACATAATAAAACGTCCGTCTTTATCCCGGGAAGTTTTTGTTCCCCCGCAGGAGCTACAGTGATCGGTCCAGAGAAAAGCTTCAAGACCTGCCTCTCTGACAGATTTCATTATATCATCTTCTACCGGAAGAGCACTATCTACCGTAACAGTCATGGCTGATTGCAATATATCGAATTGAAGGTCTTTAACAAAAGGAAGTTTTCCCACAGTATTTCTGAGGGCAGAAACCTCTTCCGCACAATCAAGTCCTCTGATTTTATATTTCAGTTTTTCAGACATATTTCACGACTCACGACTCACTTTTCAATCTTCAAATTTTCCACAGATAGAGAGAACTTTCCCCATCTATTGTTCTTTCTACTTCAACCTTTAAGGGTTTAATTATTATTTCCATAGTAACAGTAACGTCTGCATCCAGCAGATGTCCCCCAAAAGTCTTGAACTCTGCGTCACTTAAAATAACATGAATATGACAGAAAGGCTTTCCTTCTTTAATGGCAATATTTCCTTTCAGACTGAGCAGTTCAAAATTTCCTTCATATTTTTTCTCTATATATCTCTTCTGGTTGACAACAAAATATCCTATATGAGGATCCTTTACAGCACCTATACCTGTAACTGTAGCAAAATTAATGTTCAAATCTTCTGCAAGAGATGTCAGACTGGCCAGGACACTGTCTCCTTTTTCCAGTTTTACAACATAAATAGAATCTTCAGTAATGATGTATTTCATTATAATCACTCCTGTCCTTTAAATTTTTGACCGTTAAAACTTTATAGTCATTACCATCTGAGATAACAGTAATTGCACCACAATAATCTGTCCTGTAAAGTGCGCCGGAAAAAATATTCAACCTCTCAATTACATAACCTGAAGGGTGGCCGTAAGGGTTCTTTTTGCCCACACTTATAACGGCTACTTCCGGCTTTATCTTCTGTAAAAATTCCCTGGACGTTCCGGTATTGCTGCCATGATGGGACACTTTCAAAATCTGACACTCAGAAGAATTTAACATAACTCTTTCTTCTCCTTTTTTTTCTATATCTCCTGTCAGCAAAAGGGATATTTTTTTCCAGTAAATTCTCAAAACCAGACTGTTTTCATTCAAATGGTTTTCCGAATAAATCAGCGGGATTGAAGGATTAAGCACTTCAAAGGTAACTCCTTCATGAAAATATAATTTATTTCCTTCTGAAAGTCTGTAATAGTTTATACCCTTTTTACAGGCAAGATATAAAAATTCCCTGTACATTCTGTTTTTATGGTCAACATCCAATCCGTCATAAATTGCCATAACCCTGACATTTTTTAAAACTTCAATAAGTCCTCCGAGATGATCATTATCGGCATGGGTAAGAAAAATACCGTCTATCTGCCTTATACCATGTCTTTTAAGAAATGGAATTATTACCCTTTTACCTGTATCATAATAATTATCGGCCTTACCTCCGTCTACGAGAAAACATTTTCCTTCAGGAAGTTTTATAAAAATACTGTCTCCCTGTCCCACATCCAGAAATACAACTTTAAGAGGTGAAGGAAAAACTACAGGATACCAGATAAATAAAAGAGAAATTATCGATATTATAAGGATAATTCTGCCTCCTGTGAGAACAAAACCAAACTTTTCTTCAACATAATCTCTCCATTGTCTGTAATTCTGAACAAGAGAAAATATAAAACAAATAAAAACATAATAAAACAAAATAAAACCTGCCGAAGGAGAAGGTAAATTTACAGAAGCAAAAGGCACTTCAGATAAAAAATTTACAATAAAAATTATATAATCCACAAGTACACCGGATATTCTGGCAAGTATTATTGCACAGAAAGAAGACAGAGGATAGACAAGCAACATAAACACTCCTGTTACAAGAGCAAATGCAACAAACATAAAAATCATTAAATTTGCAAACACAGCAACAGGAGACAGTTCGTTAAAATAATAAACTACTATGGGAGCAACACCCAGTTGGGCAGCGAGTGAAACAGAAAGACAGTTTCTTACATCACGGAAAGGAATAAAAGAAAAAATTTTCTGTAACGGCGGAGTAAAACATATTATTCCGAGAACAGAACTGAAAGAAAGTAAAAAACCTGTATCATAAAGTCCTAAAGGGTTCATTATAAGCAGTAAAAAAGCAGAGGCAAACACAGAGGTAAGCAAATCAGGTTCTTTTTCTATAATAAGGCCTGCAAGAACTACAATACTCATGACAGAAGCCCTCATTATAGATGGTTCTCCCCCTGCAAGAAAGGCATAAAATATTACAACAGGTATGCAGATTATAGCACTTTTTCTGCGGGAAATCTTTAATATTTCTCCTGCACACACTATCATTACCAGTAAAATAGATATATTGGAACCGGAAGCAGCAAGTATATGCAATGTGCCGGTACTCTGAAATTTTTTTATGAGTTCGTCACCTGCAGAACTCCTGGTGCCAAAGATCATACCGGCCAGGAGAGAACCTTCCTGTCCGGGAATTAACTCAGATATGATAAAAACAGATTTTCTTCTGACCATGGCAGCATATCTGGACAGAGAATCACCGCTTACATAGTCCAGAACCTTTATATCATCAAAAGAATTCACGTGGATAATATTATGAATATCTTCTCTCAGAAGATAATCTCTGTAAGAAAATTCACCGGGATTCCTTCTATCAGAAGGAAGGAGAAGAAGACCTTTCAATATTACTCTCTCACCGGTAAAAACTTCTTTTTTTCCTTCTACTCTGACTCTCACTTTCTGGCTTATATTATAATGTTTATCGTAAATAAAAACCCTGTATGTATCAATGGTAAAATAAGTTTTATCGTCATCAAATATATTATCCCCCTTTACTATTCCTTCAAGAACCAGTATATTATTTTCCAGACCTGCCAGTGAATTACCGGAAACTTCATAAAGGGCAACATGACCGTAAAGAAAACCTGATAGAAAAAAAGCTGTTCCTATAATATATTTAAAAAAAAGCCACTTTTTCAGATAAGCTACTATGGAGAACATTAAAAACAGAAATAATAAAACAAAAGTTACCGCTGGCGACATGTTCAGAAAAGAAGTTACAAATATACCTGTCATGAAGAAAATAGTTATAACAACAATGACTCTGTTCATAATAAAATTATTATTCTTCAGTACAGGAAAAAGCTCCTTTAGAAAAAAATTAATTAAAAGGACTTTTCTGAAAAAAAAAGAATTTTTATATTTTACGTAATATTGAAAGGAGACCTTTATGGATAGCAGTATAGAATATACTTCAGTTGAAATAGATGAAATTCCGGGTATTATAGAAAAAATTCAGGATGCTATCTACGACAAACTGACTCAGATGTACTCCCTGAAAACCATATATATAAAAAAGTATCAGAATAAAAATAAATTTATCTGTATATGCGAAACATTAAAGCCATTGGAAATAGTAAATGACAGAATAGAAGAACAGGAAAAAATACTGGCATCGGCAAATAAATCTGACATAATAGGTTTTACCAGTCTCTTTGGTGTTTTATCTACGAGTAAGATAAAAAAAATATCGCCGCTGCTGAAAAAGAAAAAAGTATCTCTTGATACTGTAATATTTGAAGAAAACGATATATCTGAAGAACTCTATATAATAAAATCAGGGAAAGTGCTTATTTATAAATATATAGATGAGGAAAAAAAGAAATTTGAAGTACTGGCTTCTCTATGCAAAGGAGATATATTCGGGGAAATGGGCATACTGGACAATGCCACAAGATTTGCCTGTGCCAGAGCTGTTCTGGAACCATGCGAGCTTTACTGTATGAAGAAAAATGATTTTCTGAACATATTACAGACATATCCGGAAATAAGTCTGAATTTAAGTAAAATCTATTCAGACAGACTCAGAGCTACAGGGCAGCAATTAATCAAACATCTGAGAGGATTACCTGCCGTTACGGAAAAATCAGACATTACCGCCCTGAAAGACTACAGAACTTCTGAACTTTCTATTTCGGAAATTGCAGCAATATTGCCTCAGACAAATAAATCAGCAGAGAAAATCGATACTCAAAAACCAGTTGAAAAAATTCCTCTCAGGATGACATCTAAAACAATTTCGGCAGAGGAAATAATTCAGAAAAGAAGAGAAAAACTTCTTTCAAAAAGCAAAACAGAAGATTTGTCAAGAGGAATTTTATTTAGAAAACCAAAAGAACCAACAAAATAAAGTTTTATTATTGGAGTAATTTTATTTAGAATAGCAGAAAATTTAACAAATTTCAGCCTCCTTTTTCAGCCTCCTTTTTGCCGGTAAAAAGACCGGTTATTGTTGCATGGTTTCCAGGTCTTTTGCACTCTGTGCAAGGAGTTTAAGTTTTATATCTGCTACTATAGTCAGAGCTTTACGTAAAAATTTTCTTCTATCTCCTGCTCTGGGATCATAGGTAAGTTGTTCTAATTCTGTCTGAACCATTCCTTCAAGATTCTGGAACCATGCAAGTTTCTGCCCCAGTTTCTTCATGTCACCGTATTTTCCGCCTTCCCCTTCTTCACCTTCCATTTCATCATACTGGGTGCCTTTCATTGCAGCTTTATCTTTATCTTTCATTTTCTTCATTTTATTTTTTGTATC
>JBEHWP010000416.1:0-6027 GCA_040217665.1 Vulcanimicrobiota bacterium | reverse complement strand
CAGTTGAAAAATAAAGTTTTTTCACAATCAGCCCTTACAGTAGAGCTTGCTAAATTATCTTTTCACGAAGAGGAAATAAAGATGATTTTGCATCATACCTATGTAAACAGGGATTTTATGGCATTACTTAATGGACTTTTTTCTTTTGCCGTTATATTTTCTGTATTTTTTACTTCTTTTTTTACAAATCCTAAAGGCCTCTTTACAGGTATATTCGGATTTTTTACTTACTGGGTTTTCAACCAGCAGGTAAAACCAAGAATTCCGGGACCTTTTTATTATTATATTTCCAAACTGTGTCTTTATGAATTTGCTACAGTGTTATTTGCTCTTATAGGCATATGGTATTTACTCAGAAAAAAAGACAGACTTACACCTGTAATTTTTTACAGTTCTCTCATTTTAATCTATCTTTATTCTTTTGCACAGGATACAGTTCCTCTCCTTTCACAGAAATTTGTCCTTTACCCGGCATGTATTGCAGGGTTCTTCTATGTTTTATGGGGTATATTACGTATGATTTTTTATCTTGAAGGAAAAGGTACCTTTGTGTCTTTTGTGATTTACTGGTTTCTGAGCAGTCTTTTTATATATTCGTACGCACAGGAAAAGGTTCCGTGGCTTATGGTTCCCATAGTTTTGCCCATGACAGTTATGGCAGGTATGACGTTAGGAAAGATTTTTCAGGAAGGAAAATCATATTTTAAATACACCACAGCTGTAATACTTGTAATTCTTTTATGGTTTAATGTATATACGAGCTTTCGTTTGAATTTTAAAATGGGTGATAATCCGGTAGAACCAATGGTTTTTACTCAGACTACAAGAGATGTTGTTGATACAACAGAGAGATTATCCGATATTGTGAATAAGTTAAATAAAGAGGAAAAAGAAAGGGGACAGAAAAAGAATTATGTTATTTTTGTGGATAATGAAGTGTCATGGCCTTTTGTATGGTATCTCCGGGATTTTACTGTTCAATATTCTCTTCCTTCTTCTGCAGAAGATGCACAGAGAGGTATTGCCATCCTTTCATCTCCGGAGAAACAGAACAGTGTCGAGCCTTTTCTTTCAGGCAATTTTTCCAGAGAACATATGAAGTTAAGAGCCTGGTGGATAGCAGATAACAGAAAACTTCTGTCTTATTTATGGAAAAAAGACCTGTTTAAGATTGATGATAAAACACTGGATATGTTGAAAAATAATATATCGGAAGAGAAATTGAATCTTATAAAACCGTTTAAATCCCATGTTTTTACCGGTGATGAATTTGCTGACACTCTGAAAAACATGCATTTTTCACCTGACGAGATTCAATTGATTTCAAAACGTTCTGTGAGAAATGGTTTCGAGGAATTTTTTAACATTATTTACAGATTTGTGTTTTTCAGACATGTATGGAATGATACAGGCTCCACTGATTATATATTATATATGAAAAAGGATTTCTCAAAACTTCCTCCTCTGGAAGCTGTACCTCTTATGGGTTTAAAAGTGGCCCACGAAAGAACTCCTTCACTGCCATCTACACTGGTAGATAAAGTCCTGGTTGCAGGCTCCAGAGGCACTTCCGGCGGCCAGTTCAACTGTCCCAGAGATATAGATATAGATTCAGATGGTAATATATATGCAGTGGATTCTCTCAATCACAGAATAGAAAAATTTTCTTCGTGCGGCGTATTTCTTTCTTCGTGGGGAGAACAGGGAAGTAAAGAAGGTAAATTTCAGGAGCCCTGCGGTATAGGTGTTGACAAAAAAAATGGTTATGTTTATGTAGCAGATACATGGAATCACAGAATAGAGCGGTTTTCTCTCGACGGAGTTTATCAATTTTCCTGGAAAGGAGAATTTTATGGTCCGAGAGATGTGGCAGTAGATAGTCAGGGTGATATTTATGTAACTGATACGGGGAACTGTTTTATAAAGAAATATAATCAGAAAGGTGAATTATTGAAACAGTTTGGTTCAAAAGGAAGTGGAGACGGCCAGCTTCAGGAGCCTGTAGGACTTACTGTGGACAATGAAGAAAACATTGTTGTTGCCGATACATGGAATCAGAGGGTTCAGAGATTTAAGCCTGACGGTACCTTTCTTGATAAGTTTGATGTTCCCGGATGGTATGGTAATAATATAAGAGAACCATACCTTACAATTGATTCTTCTGATAAACTGTACCTTACGGATTCGTCTCAGGAAAAGATACTCATATATGAGCTAAAGGGAGCTAAATTAGTATCTGTTCTGACTACAAAGTCTGCCATGGGCAAAATGAGTGCTCCTGTAGGAATAGCCTGGAATGAGAAGGATAAAAAATTAATTATAAGTGATTTTAACGGTAATTCCCTTCAGATAATTGATTTAAAGCAGTGAACAGTTTTTGTCTTGAACAGGCATAATCTGTTCACCACAAAAATAAAAATTAAAAGAGGGCAGGAAAAAAGCTTTTTCATATAGAAAGTATTATAAAAAATATGACGGCTATTATTTGCCATTAAGGAGTTGAAAGTTTTTGAAAAAACCTTCATTACAGTTTTCTATTCCGTGTCTTGAGGTTGATGAATCAGGTAATAAACCCCCGAGTTTTAAGTATATCTTTTATGAACTGCCTTTTCCGGAATTTCCTATTAAAAGTCCTAATTTTTTTATAAATAACGGATGGTGCTATGGTCTTGGCCCTCATACTGAAAGAACAAAGATATTGAGACCTGATAAAAAGACTGTTCTTACAGATACAAAAGATCATGAATTCATGCTTGAAGATGACGAAACACCTTTTATGGCTATCAATATGTATCAGGAAATAGTATTTCCCGAACCGGGTACATACTGGGTACAGATTTTTCTTGATAATCAGCAGGTAATACAATATCCTCTACCTATTCGCCAGGCCAGTGCAAAGAAGAACGTTTAATTTTTCAATTACAGATTTTTCTGTGCGAAGCAGGGAACAGGCATGCCTGTTCCCTGCTTCTATAGTGAGGTTTTTTTATGAAATTCGGCTCTAAAACTTTTATTTCCCTTGTTTTCATAACTGTTCTTATTTTATTTCTGTCTTCTTTACTCATAAACAATTATATAGTAAGCAGTTTTTTTAACAATAATAAACAGCTTGCTTTAAGTCAATCAGAAATACTGGCCAGACAGGTTAATCACCTTGTAGAGTCCAAAGAGCAACTGATTATACTGCTTGGTACTTTCGCTCTTACAGATTATATATCAGTAAGAGACGGAAAAGATAAAAAGATGATTGAGAAAAAAAGAAAAGAAGCTGAATTGAAATTCAAGCTTTTTTCAGAACAGTACAGCTCCTTTAATGAACTCAGGTTTATAGATGAAAAAGGTGATGTGCTTATAAAGATTTTAGATGGGAAAATCGTTGATAGACCCGGTGAAAATCTGAGTGATAGAGACTATTTTAAATCACTTTTTGCCTCGGGCGAAGAAAAGAAAAAAAGATATAAATATATTTCTTCTGTATTTAAAGCAGAACAGGTTTCTATTAATATGGCATGCCTGGTAAATTATAAGGGACATGATACAGGTATTATAGTAGGTACCTATAATCTGGAAGATATTCATGATCTGTTTAATGAAACTAAATTTAAGAGAATGTGGTTTGTAGAAGATAGTTTTCCCTGGCTCATAGGAATAGATAATGAAAAGAAACCTCTTCTTATATCTTATCCTGAAAAATATAATTCCGATCCCAACATGATAGGATTAATAGAGGAAGATAAAGAAGCCTCTTTAAGAAATGGTTTGTTGACATATGGATATGGCTGCATATCTTATACCTCACGGGATGGTAAAAAGCGTATCGTAGCTTTTGCTCCTGTGAATAAAACACTTGGCTGGAGTGTTTCTCTGTCAATACCATATAATAAGTTTATTTCCTCAGGAAAAGAATTACAGATTAAGATTACTGTTATTTTATTTATATCATTATTACTGCTCATCATATGTTTCTGCAGTGTGATTTTTTATTTTTCCAGAGGTTTAACATTGCTTGCTTTTGATATTGATACCTTGATAGATATGGAGCAGGAATCGCAGATACATATAAAGGGCAACGATGAACTCGCTCAAATTGGTGCCGGTGTTAACAGATTAAATCAAAAATATCTGGATATAAAAAGCAATAGTTCTATGGATATGAACAGTATAACAAATTTGCCAGGCAATTTTACTGTACAGAAAAAGCTTTTTGATATAATAGACAGCGGCAGCAAATTTGCTGTTACTATGGTTGATATAGATAATTTTAATGTTTATAATCAGCGTTACGGTTTCCCTAAAGGTGATAGTGTTATAAGGATGACGGCCACACTTGTGACAAATACTGTAAAGGAATCCGGAAATAAAGAGGATTTCGTAGGACATCTCGGAGGAGATGATATTATTTTTATTACAACTCCTGATAAAGTAGATAAAATATGTGAAGAAATAATATCTTCCTTCGATAAACAGATACTATTATATTACACGGAAGAAGACAGACAAAAAGGCGGTTTTGCCTGGAGGGATAAAGAAGGAACGATAAAAAAATTCCCTCTTATGACTCTTTCTATTGCAGTATCAACAAATGAGAAAAGACAGATAATCCATCCCCTTCAGATAAGTCAGATATTTTCGGAACTTCTTGTATATTTGAAAAAACGCCCTGGAAGCAAATACTTTAGAGATAGAAGGATCAGAGACAGAAAGCCTCTTTCTTCAGAAACCGCTTCTATTATGAGACAGGAAGATAGCGAAGATTCTGCAGGTAATACATCTGTGAGTCTATCAGAAGAAGGACATGAGCCGGAAGATACACCTGTAACAGAAATTTTGCCTGAAGATAAACGTGATAGAGTTTTGACTGTATCCGAAGATGGACATAAAACAGAGATTTCCCCTGAAGACAACCGGAACGTTTCAGACGGTACGAATGACGGGGAATGACCTGATAGTCTGGAGTAAATTATGTCATTATATTGTGATAATTGCAACCATGAGAATGATGATAAAGAAACCTTATGTCGTAAATGTGGTTATTCACTTCTGACGGAAAAGAAATTAAAACCTGGCTTGATCCTTCATGAGAATTATGAAATAAAAAGATTGATTAAATCGGGTGGCATGGGAGCAGTTTATGAAGCTCTGGATAAAAAATCCGATACACTCTGTGCCGTAAAAGAAATGCTCGGACAGTCCTGTGAAACATTAAACAATAATCAGTATATGATTGACAGCTTTAAGAGGGAAGCCAGAATTCTTCGTTCCCTCCATCACAGTAATATACCTGTCGTAAGAGATTATTTTATAGATGATAATCGATATTATCTTGTAATGGATTATATAGAAGGTAAAGATCTTGATGCAGTTCTTCATGGTTATGAAGGACGTGGTGTGCCTGAAGAGCTTGTAATAAAATGGGCAATAGAGATACTTCATGCTCTGGAATATCTTCACAGTCAGGATCCTCCTGTTATATATCGTGATATGAAGCCGGAAAATATAATGTTACAGTCTTCTGATGAGAAGGTAATGCTTATAGATTTTGGTCTTGCGCGGACAATAAATCCACTGAGTCAGGATACGATGACAAGTGTCGGTACTCCTGCTTATGCACCGAAGGAATTGTTTCAGGGACAGCCGCAGGTAAGAACGGATATCTATTCCCTTGGTGCCACCATGCACTGTCTTCTGACAGGTGTTATTCCTTTAATTCCTTTTGACTTCAGCCCTGTAAGGGAGCTTAATTCAAATGTATCGGAAAAGCTTGAAGCAATAGTGATGAAGGCCCTGTCAATGGAGCCTGCAGACAGGTATGGAAGGGCAAAAGAAATGAGAGAAGCTATTGAGAATTTATCCGGTCAGTCTCCTCAAATAATGAAAGAAAAACAGGAAGATGATGAAAAGAAATCGTGGTACAGGAATTTAATATCTTTTTTCTTTCCGGGATGATAATTTAAAGATATAGGAATTTTCATTTTAAATGGCGTAAAATAAAGCTTTAGATAAAAATTAAGTAGAATCAGTTTATCT
>JBEHWP010000415.1:0-6028 GCA_040217665.1 Vulcanimicrobiota bacterium | reverse complement strand
GAGAGGTTTTAAGATATTGTACCTTCCTAAAACATTAATTGTTATTACAGGTTTTATGTATCGATATATTACAGTTCTTGCAGAAGAAGCTCTTATTATGCTCCGTGCAAGAGACTGCAGATATTTCGGACATTTCAGTATGAGGCAGATAAAAGTGACAGGTAATATGGTGGCTATACTTTTTATAAGAACCCTTGAGAGAAGCGAAAGAATATATAGCAGTATGATTTCAAGAGGTTATGATGGTGAAATAAGAACAATAAACAGAGATGTTTTTACATGGCGTGATATAGTTTTTGCAGTTCTGTCCGTAATTTTAATATTAACAGTAAAGGTAGCAGGGTATCGATGGAAGAATATGCAGTAGAAATTTTTGATTTAACCTACAGTTATCCTGATGGAAGAAAAGCCCTTAACGGGGTGAGTCTGACAGTAAATAAAGATGATACTGCAGGACTTATAGGTCATAACGGAGCAGGGAAATCAACCCTTATAATGCTCCTGAACGGTGTTTTTACTGGTAAGGGAATGATAAAAATTGCCGGTATGACTCTGGAAAAGAAAAATTTGAAAGAAATAAGAAAATCTGTAGGGGTAGTTTTTCAAAATCCGGATGACCAGCTTTTTATGCCGACAGTATTTGATGATATTGCCTTTGGTCCTCTGAATTTCGGTCTTTCTTCGGAAGAGGTAAAAAAGAGGGTTGCTGAAGTAATAAAATCTATGAAACTGGAAGGTTTTGAAGACAGAATGCCCCATCATCTGAGTACTGGCGAGAAAAAAAGGGTTTCTATAGCAACTGTACTTGCTATGAGACCATCTATAATAATCCTGGATGAACCTTCAAGTAACCTTGACCCTAAAGGAAGAAGAGAACTTATAAAACTTTTAAAGACTATAGAAGGAACTAAAATAATAGCCACTCATGACCTGGAACTTGTAATGGAAATATGCAATAAAGTAATACTTATGGGAAAAGGTCACGTAGTTGCTACTGGAAAAACTTCAGAAATACTTTCCGATGAAAAACTGCTTGAGGAAAATGATCTGGAAAAACCTCTGTCACTCAGGGTAAGAGAGGGAAAGGTATAACAGGTTTATCTGCCAGATTTTCCATTCTTTTGAGTAAAATACGACAAAAATCGTTTATTCTTTTTTCGTCTGGAGCCTGACATATTGCATAGGGGCCTTCATAACTGCAGTTCCATGTTTTCCAGTCGAATTCTTTCATGGCAAGAGAAATCTCATTCAGTTCTTTTTCAGGTAATATATGAGGCAGATTTTTCTGAAATTTTAAGCTTTCTTCTCTGTAAGACCGGTGTTCGAAAATCCACGGAGGAATACACCTGTTACAGCATAATTTGAACCCTTCATTTCCTATACCTCCGTACCCGTTATCAATAAAATATAGATTGCCTTCCATGTCAATCATGAAATTTTTATTGTGTCTGTCATCGTTTCCTGTAAGATAATCAAAAATATCCATAATGGCAATCTGCCTTATGAGTTTTTCCAGATTTTCAGGGGAAAGACATGAATAATCAAAATATTTTCCCAGTTCATGGTTAATATATCTCTGGGCAGAGTGAAATGTTTTACCTCTCATCATTCTGGTACTGGAATGATATTTGCAATCGTCCGGTATCATATATATACATGTTTCAGGTACAGGAAGCTTCATTGCTTTACCTATAAGATAGGCAAGATATTCATTATGAGATGCACCGTAGGGGCCTCCCTTTACATGCCAGAGTCCCGACATGAGTGTTACCTTATGGGTATCTAAATTATTATATCCTATTGCACCGTCAGATGGAACTATGGCAAGAGGTTCATAGAGATTAACCCTGTAAAGTTCCATTTTATGAATATCATAGTTAAACATTTTATGCAGTGAGCAGTGAATAGTGAATAATTAGAATTTCTACTCACCATTCACTTATTTCAACTCCTGCCAGCAGTTTACCCTTACTGTACCGAGATTATAGCCTCTGAGTCTGTTCAGTATGGACATATATTCTTTGTTGTACTTTATCTCTATCTTTCCGTCAGGGTTGGCTATATCTAATTCTATACTTCTTGTTCCGCCTTCATAATCACCTGTATTATTATTATGTGATATTATAACTCCTTCTATTGAAGCTTTATCTATGAGTTTGTTGTAAAATCTGTCTCCTATACGTGTCCCTATTTTTTTTAGCTGTTCCTCTGTTATATCAGGAAAACCTTTTAATTTCAGAAGATCTTTGTTTAGAATCGGTTCCGCTTTCGGTTCTTCCGGTTCTGGTGTTGGAGTAGCATCAGGATCCGGTGTGGCTTCCGGATCCGGTGTGGGAGTGACAGGAGGCGGAGGGATTTTATTACATAAAAGTTTACCATTTTTTATTGCTCCAATATCATATTCACCTTTTTTGCTTTTTCTGAATATAGCCAGTTCATATTCTCCAAAGTTAATATTTTTACCTGACAGATCCGGTTTTGTCGGATAATCACTCTGGGGATAGGGGGAAAGAAAACCGTCATAGATTTTAAGGGTTTCTTCTGTCCCGTCAAAGTCAGGCAAAGCTCCCACTCTGAGGTACGTAATTCCGTCTTTATTTTCTATTCTGGAAATATTTACTTTATAATCTCCCGTTACCTGAGGTATCCAGCATAGCTCATAGTTCCAGTAATAATAACCGTACTTTGAATATCTGTATACCCAGGCATAATTCTGCGTAAGAGATGCATCTCCTACAATAACAGGTGGAACTGTTGTTTCGGAGGGATTTCCCATGGAAGTACCTTCAGGAAGAGTAAGTTTGTTTCTTATAGATGGTTCTTCATCATCTCCATATATGGGATTCCCGTTTGCTATAGGTTTAACCCTGAAATCATCATTACTGTAAAATAATCCTTTTGCCATATTAACGGCACTGTTTTTACTCAATTCTATATCCAGATCGTCATCACTTATAGAAACAACATTTTGAGTATTAAAGCCCTGTAAATAGGTCAGTTTCCCTGATGAGACGAGACCTCCCTGACCGCTTACTTCAACTCCGAGATGCATGTGTGTTTTGCTGTAAATAGCATGATTGTTTAGGTCAATTTTTATATATCTTGGCTTACTGTTACCTTCTTCATCTGTTTTGAATAATACGTCATTACTCTTTTTAAAGAGCAGTGAATTACTCAAAACCTGTGCATCGCCTATCCAGAGATTTTTCTGTCCTGATGTCTTCACAGTACCTTCTTCTACATAAACATCTTTTATTAATTTTATAGTATCTCCCTCTATTTTGTAAGCATCGGAAGGAAGAGCAGACGGCCCTCCTGATTTGCTTTTCAATGAGAGCTGCCCTGTATATGGCTCTTCTGTAACTATAATTTCAGAAGGTCCTGATACTTTAGCTATAGATTTATCTCCTCCGTCTACTCTGCTTTTTATGCCCTTCAGTATATCCTTTTCTATATCTATTTTTCCCAGGGGCATTTCCACATCTTTTGTTTTTATCTGACAATCATAATTACTTAAAAGGTTAGCTTTACCGTTGGCACCTACGTAGAAGGTACCATTATAGGTGATTAACTGTGTCAGAGCATTACCTTTCTGTATACTGTAATAATCGGGATGAAAACTTGGCACACCTTTATTGTTCCACGTAGAATAGACTGTTCCGGGGCCGCATTTACCATCACTGTTTTCACCGCTGAATGTTATTGTTTTCGCATCCATAAAGTTTATACGGCCTGCAGTATTTAAATTATAAGGGTATACATCGTCCCTAACAAGAAAAACCCTCAATATCTTTGTTATATCACCGCATTTCCCATACACAATGAGATCGAAATTATAGGGAGGAACATTGCAGTCAGGATTTTTTCTGGTTTTTGGTGTTGAAAAAAAGAGATTGTTACTGGAATATTTAAAAGTTTTTTGATCCGGATTAAAAGTAATAAAAAATTCGCTCTTTGTTTCAGGAAATTTTACGGTAACACTTGGAGGACCTCCTGCATCAACCCATCCTGTAGACGGATCATAAAGGCCCCATGCCGCATTACCGGTCAATTTGCTTATTACATATTCTACACCTGCTCTGGCAGCGTTTTTTGCATTTTCCTGGGTTTCTATATTGCCTATTAACTGTAAATGATAGGTACTTATATATAACATTGAAGTGGTAAGAACTATAAATACTGTAAGTAAAAGAAGAACTGAAATCATGATTATACCTGCTTCATAATTGATTTTTTTATTCATAAATCTCACCTCTTTTAATTTTTTGTTTCTACAGAAGAAGTTATTTCAAATCTTTCTGTCCCTGTTTTGGAAGATTTACCTTCCATTATTGCCACTCTGGCATTGCTGTTAATGTTTTTCTCATATGTTATTCTCACAGTAATAATAGACCCTGATTGCTGGAAATTTATACCATCCAGATTACGGGCCAGAGTCGCACCTTTCTCACAATAGGTGCCGGGAGAAAAAGGGAAAGCCATCGGAAAAGAAGATGGCTTTTTACTTATATCTGTACGGGGAATATATCTTCTGAATAATACCAGATTATTCGGAGATCCTGTTGTATAATAAAGGACATAGCCCTGCCACACAGGTACTCCGTTGTTATCATCATATATGAATTCTCCTGATACAGGATCTACGGATGTTTCAAAAACTATTATATGGCCTCCGCTGTCTATTGTTAAAGAAGTAATGGTAGTAAAAGTAAGATCCCTGACAATCCTCTTCATTGCTACTTCCGCACTCTGCTGTAATTCACTTCTTATAGCTCCTATCTGCCATGTTTTAAGCCCCACTGCAAAGGTAGCATACATGAACATAAGAAATAGAGAAAATATTACCATTGTTATGGTCAGCTCTATAAGGCTTAACCCTTTTTTCTGCAACATGTATTTCATAACTTATATCCTGGCAGGTTTTGTAATAAGTGTCACTGTCTTAAGTGATCTTTCACCCTGTCCCGGTTCCTGCCATGTTACAAGAAGGGTGACCTTTTTTATATTACTTATATGTGCGTTCGGATCTTCTGTATATTCCTTAACAGTCATCGTGTAGTTATAAGGAATATTATTTGAATTTTGCTGACCTTTAATTTCAACGGGAAGGGATGATGTTCCCCATGTCAGATCGTTATTAACTGTCAATGTACCGGAAATAGCAGATTGTATGGTACTTCTGTAAATAATCACATTCTGCAGGGGAATTTTCTTTAATTCAGCCAGTTTACTGCTGGCTATATTAATGGCACCGCTCTTATATTTTCCTTTTTTTATAGCAGAAAGACCATGGACAAAAACACCTGCGATTATTACTATTATAAATCCCATAACTGCTATCCCCATTATTAATTCGGCCAGAGTAAATCCTTTGCCGGAATTTTTCACATACACTACCTCCGGAATAAAATAAATTCCACTCTGTATATTATTATCACGTATATTTGATAAAAGTAAAGTTTTATCTGATAGAGTTTTTTATGACAGTAAGTATCGTAACAGGCAAATTGGTATCCCAAAAAATATGGAACATGCTCCTGTCCCTGGCCGGGCTCTGGAGGAAAAGATATGCCGTATTATAAAGAGAGTTATAAATTATATAGACGCAAAATATTAAAAGTCTGTAAAATCAGTTTCCCACACAACAGTATCATATCTTTTCCGGAAGAGTCCGGACAGGGACAGGTTTTAGAAACGGGTATGAACTTATCTGGAGCGGTAATAAGGAACTGTCTGAAAATAATTACATCATAGTTATAATTTATATCGTGATGCGTAAAGCGTAACGCGTGACGCGATGGTACGTATTGTTCCAACAATTTGCCGGAGTTATTTTCTTAAAGTACTAAGTTTTACTTTTACAGATTTTAAAAACTGTAAAAAATAATCTATTCAATTTTTATGTGTCAGGTGTTGGGTCAGGAAGATTAAAACCCGGAACGTGAGACATTCAATTAAATTTCATTTTCAAACACAATCCCTGTCATTTTTAAGGCAATCCCTTTTGACAATCAGTCTGATCTTATGT
>JBEHWP010000414.1:0-6049 GCA_040217665.1 Vulcanimicrobiota bacterium | reverse complement strand
TCCGGACTCTTCCGGAAAAGATATGATCCTGTTGCGTGGCAAACTGGTTTTGCAGACTGTTAATATTTTGCGTCTATATAATTTACAACTCTCTTTTAATACGGCATATCTTTTCCTCCAGAGCCCGGACAGGGACAGGAGTGCGTTCCATGTTTTTTGGGTACCAATTTGCCTGTTACGATACTGAGTATGACGTAACGATTAGAGGGAGATTAATCTGTTAATTTACTCTGCTTTCCCTTTTATAATTATTTCGTATTTCAGACTTCCGTCTTCCATCTTTTTAAACATTTCTCCCTGCCACCATACGTCTCCTGCAGGGCCTCCAAATCCTTTAAATGTGACATGATCGGAGTCCTTTGGATCAGGTGTCGTGAAATAAGCAACCTTGCAGTCATGTCCTTTTTCATCCATCAGTTTCATCACAGAATGAGATTTTCCGTCAAAGAGATTTTCCCATGGATTTCCGGCCGGTTCACCGCTTATATTGTCAACTACAATAGCCTCGGCTTTATCGCTTATATATAATTTAGCAGCCTCTGTTACGCTTTCCAGACCGAGTTCTTTGGCCCAGGGTTTAAAATCTTCCGGTTCTCCGTAAATTTTTTCTGATACGATTTTTTCTTCTGACATAATTATCCTCCTTAAACATAAAAACTATTGCTCTCTCTCAATAATAAAAATTATACAAATGATAGAGAAAAAAGTCAATGAAGATTGTGTCTTTTTACGACAGGTAGATTCACTTTCACTGTAAACTGTGTTATTATATAGTGTATTTTATAGTTAATTAAAGTGAAAAGAATAGTATATTACTTACTATTCACTATATAAAGGTGATGTTATGTCCGGAAAATATGCAGGTTATTACTGCTGCCATATTCCTCTTGAACTTATTATAGCATCCGGTCTGGTTCCATATCGACTGAATGGCCTGGGGGATTTCCCGGAAAAATCATACAGTTATTTTCCCGGCAATTTCTGTATGTTTACGCGAAGCTGTCTCAATCAATCCCTTACTTTAGACTCTGAATCTTTTGCCGGTCTTATCATAGCCAGTTCCTGTGACTCTATGGAACGATTTTATGATATAGCAAACAAATATACACATCTTCCTTTTGTTCATCTTCTGGATATGCCGAGAAAAACCGGTAGTTCTGCTATCAGGTATTTTACGGAACAAATAAATCTTTTAAAGAAAACACTTGAAGATTATACAGGTTTTAGAATTTCTCAGGATAAAATAAGAGAAGCTATTTTTTTATACAATGAAAATAGAGGACTCTTCAGGAAAATAGATCTTCTCAGAAAAGATATTTATATTCCTTCTTCATATATTATGGATATAATAATAAAGCAGCCGGCCCCGGCTGAACTGAATATTAAATTAAAAGAAATTCTTAATAAAGATTTTGACGGTAAGAAAGAATTTTTACCGAAATTAATGATTTCCGGCAGTGCTATGGAAGATCTCACATTTATAAATCTTATAGAATCATCAGGTGCTCATGTAGTATATGAAGATTTTTGTTTTTTACGACATGTCCGCATGTCTGTAGATACGGAAAAACCTCCTCTTGAAGCTCTTTCGGAAGGTTATCTTCATAAATCACCATGTGCCAGGATGTGTGGCTCTGTTAAAGAGAGATTAAAGAATATTAAAGAGATAATTGCAAATTATTCAGTAGATGGTATAATATTTTATCTGATAAAATTCTGTGATATTTTTTCCTGGGACATCCATATGTTAGTTTCTTCCCTTCGTTCTATGGATATACCGGTTCTTGTAATAGAAGGTGATTATCCTGTGAAAGCCAGAGGGCAGCTTGCCAGCAGAGTAAGGGCTTTTATAGAAATGTTTGAGGACAGATTATGAAGAGATTGAAGTTTATAAAATTTCTTCACAGACATCCCGTATTATTTAATTTTATAGCTTCAATACTTATCCCTGGTTCAATAAATCGTGAATTTTCTTATAACAGTCATATGACTCTTGCCTGTATTAAAGCTTATTCGAAGACTCTGAATAAGAAAGAGAGAAGTGTATGGCATAATCTGTTATTCCCGTCAGAGATATTTCATTCCATGAATATTTCGTCTTTTGTATTTGAAATGGCTTCTTCCATACTGGCAAAATTTAATGTGTCAAACAGATTGATCTCTTCCATAGAATGTGCGGGACTTACAAGGGAACTCTGTTCCTTTCAGAAATGTGCCGCAGGGGCTGTAAGGAGCGGATTAATACCTTCCCCGGACATGATTGTCACCTCGTCGGAGTTATGTGATTCCATAAGAAAAATCGGAGAATTTTATGATAAAAGTGAAAAACATTTTTATCTTGACGTTCCCTTTGACAAAAGTGAAAATTCCATTAACTATGTAAAAGAACAGCTTGAAGATTTTATAAAATGGCTTGAATTTAATACAGGAATGAAATATTCGGAGGAAAAACTCAGAAGATCCCTGAAATATTCGAATCAGCTCAGGAAAAATATGATAAAAGTAATGGAATTGAGGAGAGATTATCCGGGTATTATGGGGGCAAAACCTGTGTTCGGCCTGTTCAATTTCAATCTTTTTTACGGAAGCCCGCAGGGAGTAAAATTTTCGGAAATTTTACTTGCCGAATTGAGGAAAAAATCCCGCTCCTTCAATCTTCACCGGGAGCAGACAAAAATACTCTGGCTTTATTTCGTGCCTTTTTATAAAGAATCTTTTACGGAAGTTTTGAAGAAAAATGAGTCCCTGTCGGTAGTTTTTGAAGAAATGAATAATATATACTGGGAAGAACTTTCTTTAGATGATCCTCTGGAAGGGCTGGCAAAAAAAATAATGTCTTCTCCTTTTTTCGGTTCTGCCTGTAACAGGGTTGATAAGATTATGGAACTCTGTGATTTTTTCGGCATCCATGGCGCAGTACATTTTTCTCAGTCCAGTTGCAGGAAAATCAATGGAGGAATAAGACTCATAAAAGATGCCCTTTCAATGAAAAATATACCTTTACTGGAACTGAGCGGTGATTGTATAGACAGCAGAAATTATTCTGACGGACAGCTTAAAACCAGGCTTGAAGCTTTTATTGAAATGTTCGATTACAGTTAGTGCTGTCAGCGGTAAATATGGCACCGGTTAAAATCAGGTTTTAGGTTTTGGGTTCCGGGTTTTGGGTTTTAATCTTCCTGATCTAACACCCGACACCCAATACCCAAAAACAGTAATCAATCATTGGCATATTTAAAGTTATCAGCACCTGGTTCTGGTTCTCTTGAAATTAAAGATTCCTCGCGTCACGCGTCACGCGTTACGCGTCGCGATAGGGGTAATAATATGGACTATATTCTCGGTGTCGATCTCGGTTCAAGAAGTACAAAATGTGTCATTATAGACACTGATTATAATATGCTCTGCGGACTGTCAGAATCATCCGGTATAGATCCGGACAGCATTGTTAATAATATAATTTCCGGTTTTCAGGAACAACTGAATATAAAAAGAAAAGATATAAAATATATAGTATCTACCGGATATGGCAGGGAAAGTCTTTCATTTTCAAATAAACAGATAACCGAAATAACCTGTCACGGTGCAGGAGCAGGTTATTTATTTCCCGGAACGAGAACTGTTGTAGATATAGGAGGACAGGACAGTAAAGTAATTGCTGTAAATCAGCACGGGAAACCCTTTGATTTTGTTATGAATGATAAATGTGCTGCAGGTACAGGAAAATTTCTGGAAATGATGTGCAGAACTCTTGCTGTCTCACTGGATGAACTGTCGAAATTTGACGGAATGGCTAAAAAGAATATTTCCATAAACAGCATCTGTACCGTATTTGCCGAGTCGGAGGTTATATCTCTTATGGCTGAAAAAGAAACAAAAGAAAATATAATAAAGGGTCTTCATAGAGGTGTGGCAGAAAGGACGGCGGGACTCGTAGAAAGAGTTGGTCTCAGAGAAGAAGTAACCATGACCGGAGGAGTCGCAAGAAATACCGGTGTCGTAAGGGCCATTGAAAAAAACCTGAATATAAAGTTAAATGTGCCGCAGAAACCGGAACTTACAGGAGCTTTCGGGGCGGCAATACTGGGGCTCAGAAAGCTATCACGGGAAGGGAGGAATACCGGTGGCAGAAACTAAGACAAAAGGCATATGCAGCTACTGTAATAAGACATTTACCAGGGCAGGCATGTGGAAACATCTGGAAACATGTAAAGAAAGAAAATCGGTTCTTGAAAAAAATAAAGGGGTAAAATGTTTTCATATACTTGTTGAAGGATACAGGTTATACTGGCTTCATATAGAGATTCCCGTCTCTTCGAAGCTCAGAGATTTAGACGGTTATTTAAGATATATCTGGCTTGAATGCTGTGATCATCTGAGCAGTTTTAAAATAGATAAAGAAGCCTATGTGTCCTATCCGAAAGACTATATGGGGTATAAAGATATGGAGATCAGGCTTATGGATTTGCTCAGACCCGGTATGGATTTCGATTATAAATATGATTTCGGTTCGAGCACCGATTTGAAATTGCGGGTTTTAAGTGAATATTACGGCGAAATAGATGGCAAATCGGTTAAACTTCTTGCCAGAAACGAACAGCCGGAGCTAATCTGCTGTCAGTGTAATAAGAGAATATCGATAAAGATTTGCTGCACATGCGGCCCCCTGTGTGAAATATGTGCCGGCTCTCATGGATGTTCTTTTATCCTGCGTGCAGTCAATTCTCCCAGAACCGGTATATGCTGTTATGACGGATAAATAAAGTGAGTAGTGAGTGGTGAGTAGAAAATGAGATTCACTATTCACTGATATAATTATTGCTTTAGAAGGATACCGGCAGTAATATAAAGAATTCTTCAGAAATTATAAAAAATTGAAGAGGTGACCTATGAAAAAATCGATATGTTTTTTGTGTCTCTTATTTGTATTTACTCTGTTTCAAAGCACTATGGGAAAAAATGATGAAGAGAAAGATATTTTTGTTATGAGGCAGAAGATTGATAGTTTAATAAATGAAATGACCCTTGAAGAAAAAGTCGGGCAGCTTACTCTTTTTACAAGTGACTGGGATGTGACCGGCCCTACTATGAGAAGTACCTATAAAGATGATATAAGATCAGGGAAAACCGGTTCTATCTTTAATGCCTATACGGCAAAATATAATTATGATCTCCAGAAAATAGCAGTGGAAGAAACACGGCTCCATATACCTCTTCTCTTTGGTTATGATGTTATTCACGGACACAGAACAATTTTCCCCGTATCCCTGGGAGAGTCCTGTTCGTGGGATCTTCCCGCCATAGAGAAAAGTGCGAGAATTGCGGCTATTGAGGCATCTGCAGAAGGTATCCACTGGACCTTTGCACCGATGGTGGATATTGCAAGAGATCCCAGATGGGGAAGAATAAGTGAAGGTGCCGGAGAAGATACATATCTGGGAACCCTTATAGCAAAAGCCAGGGTTAAAGGTTTCCAGGGCAATGACCTGTCTGCTCCCGACAGTCTCCTTGCATGTGCAAAACATTACTGTGCCTACGGCGCAGCCCAGGCAGGAAGAGATTACAGCACTGTAGATATCTCTCAGAGAGAACTTTTTTCTACCTATTTACCTCCTTTTAAAGGTGCGCTGGATGCAGGGGTATGCACCTTTATGAGTTCATTTAACGAACTTGATGGTGTGCCATGTACAGGCAATAAATATCTCCTCGATGAAATTCTCAAGAAAAAATGGCGTTTTGCCGGTTTTGTAGTGTCAGATTATACCTCTGTAAATGAAATGATCTGTCATGGCATAGTGGCAGACGAGAAAGAAGCTGCACTGCTTGCCTTCAATGCCGGTCTTGATATGGACATGCAGGGTGCAACCTATTATAAATATCTTCCGGAACTTGTACATGAAGGAAAAGTTTCAATACATCAGATAGATAATTCCGTAAGAAGAATTTTGGAGATGAAATATAAAAAAGGTCTTTTTGATAACCCTTATCTTTACTGTGATGAAACAAGGGAGAAAAATTATGTCATGACAGAAGAATTTCTCTCTCATGC
>JBEHWP010000413.1:0-6053 GCA_040217665.1 Vulcanimicrobiota bacterium | reverse complement strand
GCTCCTGTCCCTGTCCGGGCTCTGGAGGAAAAGATATGCCGTATTAAAAGAGAGTTATAAATTATATAGACGCAAAATATTAACAGTCTGCAAAACCAGTTTGCCACGCAATAGGATCATATCTTTTCCGGAAGAGTCCGGGCAGGGACAGGTTTTAGAAATGGGTATGAAATTATCTGGAGCGGTACTAAATTTTATCTTTTCTGTGACGATAATAATAAAATAAGACATACACTAATAAGGAGGTTTTTCCTGTTATGAAGCATGTTATATTTATTTTAATGTCTTTTATTCTTTTTATGTGTTTATTCTGTTCAGGATGTTCAGATGATATTGTTTACACGACTCCTGTCCTGACACCTGCTCCTCAGAATATCTATCCCACGTCTGACCAGGTTCTGGATCAGTATTTCACAGCTGCTCAGGTTGAAAAAATGAGAAATGACGCAAAACCCATTACAGGATCGTATGGAGGAATAAATGTATTTTCCACGGCTCAGTACGGAAGGAGGTTTATTACAGGCACAGGCCATGTAAAAGATATTTTTGATGCAAGAAATCCTGTAAATTATGAAATCTTCAGGAAATATGCATGGGATAATTTTCACGTAGAAAAAGCTTATTATGAACGTTATGCCGAAGCGGCAAACAAATTCATAGCAGAATTCGAGTATGATGCAGTCCTGTTCCATCCCGATGAACTCCATCCTGTATTTACAAACCAGTCCGATACATGGATGCTTCTTCGCGATGCCCCTACAAATACTTATGATATATATTACAGCAACCGTATGCTTGACAGAAGAATCGCCATATCAGGGGGAATGAAAATGAGAGCTCTTACGCAAAATGATCCCCTTGGTATAAGTGACTGGATGTATTATGTGCCGGCAGACGGTACAGATTATGTAGCATATACAGGAGGCAGTATACCTGCAGCAGAACTTACGGCCAGTTCAACAGGTACAAGTAATTATGTGCCTCAGGACCCATCACCTGAAGCAATAGCAAAACGCAGCCAGTATGGCATTATTCCATGTGATAAACTCTCAAACAGAGACATAAAAATAGGGGGATGGAAAAATGAAAATTATGCCGACGATATGGTAAAATATGGTATGAGTTTTACAAACAACCCGAATTCCAGTACATGGGGAGGATGGGGGCTTTATGTAGTGGTTCTGGATAAGGAATACTGGGAGTGAGGAGTGAAGGGTGAGTCGTGAGTCGTGAAAAAGTGAAGAGTGAAAAAGTGAAGAGTGACTGGAGGCAGAGATTTTGAGCTTACATGATAACAATTCCGTATTACCCGTCACGCATCACGCATTACGCATCACGCATCACGCGTTACGCGTCACGATTATTAAATTATGAAATTTTTTAACAATTTGAAAAAAGCTACCTTTACAGACAGGCCGAACAGATTTCTTCTGAACTGCGACCTTGAAGGAAAAAACATTAAAGTTTTTCTTCCGAATCCGGGAAGACTTGCGGAACTTCTCTTTCCGGGAACTACTGTTTATGTCACTTCCGACAATTATAATGAATCAAGAAAGACAAAATATACGGCGGTATTCCTGATAAAAGACAATATTCCTGTTATGGTGCACACCCATAAATCAAATGAAATAGTAAAATATTTAATAGAAAAAAAACTTGTTCCTTCTCTTGAAAATGCTACTGTTATATCTTCTGAAATTACCTGCGGTAAAAGCAGATTTGATTTTCTTCTGAGACATGGCCCGGAAGAATTGTATCTGGAAGTAAAATCATGCACTCTCTTCGGAGAAAAAATCTGCATGTTTCCCGATGCTGTAACTGAAAGAGGGAGAAAACATTTAAAGGAACTGTCTCATATGGCGGAAAAAGGTATAAAGACCTGTGTGCTGTTTCTTGTACACTGCTACAGAGCAGAATATTTCCTCCCTGATTATCACACAGATCTGTTATTCGGACAGACTTTTCTGGAATGTAATAATGTGAATATAATTCCTCTGGCTATAGAGTGGAATGATGATCTCTCATTTTCAGGTAAAACAAAAATTCTCTCTGTTCCCCGGAAGCTCATAGAACATGAAGCAAGAGATAGAGGGAGTTATATGATTTTAATGGAATTGAAAGAAAAAATACATATAGAAACAGGGAAACCAGGAAAAATTTCTTTTGAACCGGCTTTCTATGTGTATACAGGCTCTGCCATGGCAAATCTTACCAGGAGAATAGAGAGGCACAGAAGACTCAGAAAAAATCATCACTGGCATATTGATTATTTAAGAGAACATACAGATATTATAGCAGATTTTCCCGTAAGGTCTTCAGAAGTTCTGGAATGTAATATTGCAGAATCTGTATCGAAAATAGCAGATTTCTCCGTAAAAAATTTCGGTTCCTCAGACTGTAAATGTGAAAGCCACCTCTTCGGCTTCAGAAAAAACCCTCTTCTCATGAAGGAATTTATAAAGGTTATTCAATATTTCAGAATGGACAGACTGGAAACATTTATTGAGGCGTGAGGCGTGAGGCGTGTTATTACCCCGTACAAACTGTATTCGCCCCTGCGACTCACTTTTCACTTTTCACTTTTCACCACTCATGACTCACTTAACTTCAAATATTTCTTAAGAGCCAGAATAAAATCTTCTATCTTTACAGGCTTGCTTATATAGTAATCCATACCGGCAGAGAAACACTCTTCCATGTCTTCCCTGAAGGCTCCTGCAGTCATGGCAATAATACAGGGCTGTTCTTTTTCCGGCAAATCCTTTCTTATTCGTTTTGTAGCTTCAAGACCATCCATTTCCGGCATCTGAACATCCATAAAAATAATATTATATCTCTGACGGTTCAGAGCCTCCAGTGTCTCCAGGCCGTTTGCAGTTACATCTGCCCTGTAACCCAGTCTGGCGAGTATACGGGTGGCAACTTTCTGATTGACAGGGTTATCTTCGGCAATCAGTATTTTAACAGGATATTTCTGTCCCATTTCAGGATCTATTGCAGAAATTTTCACATCTTTTAATTCTGTTTTTTTCTGTTCTGACAGGATACGTGACATAACATTATATAAATAAGAAGGTTTTAAAGGTTTTGTTATAGATGCCTGAAAAAGGAAAGAGTACTCTTTTTTATCTGTTTCTCCCAGTGAAGTAAGCATAAGAACCGGCAAATCTTCATATGAGCGGTATTTACGTATTTCCTTTACAAGAGTTATACCGTCCATGTCAGGCATATGCATGTCCAGAATAGCAATGTCAAAGGTACTGTTCGACCTGACCAGTTCAAGAACTTCCATACCCGTTGATGCTGACTGACACATCATTCCCCATGACATAACCTGCCTGTTTAAAATAATTCTGTTAGTCAGATTATCGTCTGCAATCAGTACCTTTCTGCCTGATAAAAATTCATTTTCATAATATGTTCTGTTATCAGTTACGGGAGTAGATTCAACGGTAATGGTAAAATAAAAATTAGAGCCTTTTCCCGGTTCACTTTCTACCCCCATGGTACCGCCCATCAGTTCAGCAAGGCGCTTACTTATTGCAAGTCCAAGGCCTGTGCCTCCGTATTTACGTGTTGTGGAAGCATCAACCTGACTGAAAGATTTAAATAAAAACTTCATACCACTTTCCGGAATACCTATACCTGTATCTCTTACGGAAAAACTTATTTCATATCTGCCATCCATTTCTCTGGCATCAACGGTAAGTACAACTTCACCTCTATCGGTAAATTTTACGGCATTGCTCAGAAGATTGACCAGTATCTGCCTGAGCCTTGTCATATCTCCTGTAACGGAGAACGGAACATGTTCCTTTAATGTATATATGAGTTCTATTTTCTTTTCCGCCGCTGTTGAAGCAATCAAATCTATAGCTTCTTCCACACAGTCAGCAGGTGAAAAAGGTTGTTTTTCGAGTTCCATATAACCTGATTCGATTTTGGAAAAATCCAGTATGTCGTTTATGAGTGTAAGGAGTGTATCACTGCTGGAACGTATTGTTTCACAGAAATCTCTCTGTTCATCTGTAATATCGGTATCAAGTAAAAGGCCTGTCATACCGATAACGGCGTTCATAGGTGTCCTGATTTCATGACTCATGGTTGCAAGGAACTGGCTTTTGGCACGGTTTGCAGATTCCGCCACTTCTTTTGCCAGACGTAATTCACCTTCTACCTTTTTCCTTTCCCCTATTTCAAGCTTTAATTCTTTATTGGCTTCTCTGAGATCTTCTGTCTGTTCTGCCACTCTTTTTTCCAGTTCGTCTCTGGCGCTTTTCAAAGCACCTTCAGATTTCTTTCTTTCCGTAATATCCGATACGAGAGCAAGGACAAACTCACCGTCTGAAAGAGACATTTTCCTGAATTTTATAATTACAGGCAATTCTTCACCTGATTTCTTTTTACATATCCATTCAAAATCCTGATTTATACCCTGAAGGGAAAGTTTTATTTTTTCCATGGCTATGTCATTGTTACATGTTTTACCGCACATCTGCCCGATATTCATATGTAAGATCTCTTCTCTTGTATAAGAGAACATATCCAGACATGTTCGATTTACATCTATAATAGTTCCGTCAGGCCTGTGAATGAGAACTGCATCAGGAGTAGTATCGTTAAGTATCTGAAAACGATTTAATGCCGAAAGTAGTTTTTCATGTGATATTTTTAATTCCTGTGCCATATTATTAAAGGAATCTGCAAGATGTTTTACTTCATCGTCAGATTCTATATTTACTCTGTGATCCAGATTACCCTTTCCTATTATGGAAGCACTTATGGTAAGCTCTTTTACAGGCTTTGTTATGGCATCTGCAAAATGCAATCCCCAGAATAAAACAATAACGGATAACATCAATGCAAAAAGTGCAACATTCCTTTTAAATATATCAAGAGAATGAAACATTTCTTTATTATTCTGTAATATAATAATCTTCCAGTCTGTATAAAGAGAAGGATTATAATTCATATAACGTTTATCCATTTTATCTTTTGAAAAATAATTTCCTGTCATAACTGCTTTCCTGTTTTTCATATCAAAGAGCCTGTTCGTTTCATAGAAATTCTGAAGTTCTGACCTGTCAATTTTATTCAGTATTAAAGATTTATCAGGATAGGAAATAATTTTGTTGTTTTCATCCAGAACCATGGCAAAACCTGTATTGCCTATTTTTACATGATCGGCAATATCCCATATAGACTTCATGTTCAGCTGGAGAGAGACAACAGATGTTATTTTGCCATGTTTATTATAAACAGGGCCGGCAAAACTTATTATCAATTTTAAAGGGTTAAGTATAAAGTGGACATTTGACATGGACAGAGAGCCCTGGCTGGCTTCTTTAAAATGTTTCTCATATCTCCAGTCTCCCCTGTAATTATAATCTGTGGAGGTTATTACATTACCTGCAGGTTTTATCAGGGTTATATCTTCATAATCTTTTAATATATATTTTAATTTTAAGAGTTCTGCTTTCTTTTCATCAGGCCCTGTGTCATCTGATAAAATAATCGGATTATTGACTGTTACCTGAAGATCTGCAAAGCCTTTAAGTAAAACCTTGTTGATATTAAAATACAATTCTCCTGCTACGTCTTCAAAGTTCTGAAGGGTATTATCTCTTATTGCCTTATTGGCCTGAAATATGGCAAGAAAAGACGTGCTTATAATTGTAAACAATGTTATGAAAAGGAAATAATAAAGTATTCTTATTTTTATGCTTTTTTTCATAATTTATCACTGAGCCTTCGAAAATCAGCAATCAGATTTTACAGAAATCACATATTTTATCACTGACAGGTATGACCGGTTCGGTCACAGGTTGAATACTACAAATTATTTAAGTAGATTAAATATTCTTTCATATTCTTTATTGATATCTCCGACATCTATATAAAATTCACCTTTTGAAAATATGTCTTCTGAAAGGTATATTACAGGATTTTCCAGTATCTCTTTTTTTATATACCGTTCCGAGCCGGCAATCGGAGATACATTACAGAAAGTATTTGTAAATCTGGCACTCACGTCAGGTCTCAGAAAATAACTT
>JBEHWP010000412.1:0-6055 GCA_040217665.1 Vulcanimicrobiota bacterium | reverse complement strand
ATAATAATTCTGTCTTCTTATCCGGTCAAAATCTGATATGCCATAGGGTATTTTTTTTCTCTTCATAAAACCTCACCTCTTTATTATTATATCAGATATGAAAAAAAAAGAAATCTTTATATAGCCGAAGAAATCGGTAGTATTCATATTTATTTTCGCAACAAATTATATTTTTCTTATATTAATTTTATCAGGTCAGGACTATGTATTGCTAAATTACAGGGTTATAGATTATTTACATTACCAGATTATGCAGAGATATGATAATAACTTTTTTAACAACAACATAACCATTTTGCAGATTTTAATTTTTAAAAAAATCTGCGAAAATACAGGATAATAATATAAAATCACAATATTCGAAAGGAAGTAATAATAATGTCCATGATAGGCAATTTTTTTCCGAACTTCTTTCCTGGCATAGACTTTGGACCATCTAAAAAAAAGACTGCAACAGATAAACAGACTGATATAGAACCTTCTGATCAGTTTATCCCCGGGGATAATCAGACTGAAGAAAAAGCTGTTAAAAGAGAAGAGACAAAAGAGAAAAATCTTGAACCTGTTATCAGAAAGCAGACTGAGAAAAACACTGTTTCCGTAGCCGATAAAGGGAATAGTTCAGAAGAAGTCTGTTCTTCTCCGCCTGCACCAAAAGAATGGACTGTTCTTTTCTTTGCAAATGGAAATTGTGATCCCACTATAGACTATGAATTAACCAGTTCCATAGAAGGAGCGGGATTAATCGGAAGTGACAAAAATATTAATTTTGCCGCACAGATTAGCCATATAAAAAATGACGGAGCAACAAAAAGGTTTTATATAGATAAACCGGAGATAAAAGGGAAACACAAAGACAGAGAAATTAAAATGAAAGATTATGAAGAAATTGGGAAAACTAATATGGGAGATGGGGAAACCCTGAAAAAATTCCTTCTGTGGGGTATGAAAAAATATCCTGCAAAACATTATATGGTTCTTATGGGAGGACATGGAGGAGCTTTCCTGGGCTGTCTCCCTGATAATATTGCAAAGGATCATCTTGATAATGAAGAAATAGCCGGAGCCCTCAAGGAAGTAACAAGAGAAACAGGACAAAAAATTGATATAATGGCATTCGATGCCTGCTTTATGGCATGTGCCGAAACAGCCTTTGCTCTGAAAGACTCGGTAAATTATATGGTTGGGTCGGAAGAAATGAATTACGGTAATAGCTGGAATTACTGGGCACTGGCTGAAAAGATGACCTACAGAGCATCTCAGAGAGAATTAACAGTCCCCGGAGTTATGGATATAGCTCTGGAAGCACAGGAACATTTTACTATTAAAGCCGAATTAAATCTTAAAAACATGCCGGAACTTATACAACTATTAAAAAATTTCTCAGAAAAACTTATAAATACTCAGACACCCCCTGGAATAATCAAAAAAGCTTTCCGTAATGCACAGCACTTCAGTCAGGGAGCCATAAGAAACCGGACAGAAGATCCCAATACCCATGTCAAACCCTATGAGGACATGAGAGATATAATTTCTCTGACAAGACAGATTAAAAACAGCCAGGAAATTAAAGATGAGGAACTGAAGAAAGCAGCAAATTCTATTGAACAAATGTGGGGGAAAATACTTATCAAAGGATTTACCACTGATGGTCTTGGTCTTGATGACTGTCATGGTATGGCTATTTATGCCCCTGTGAAAGGAGCTGAATACTATATAAAGGATTATCAAGAAAATACACTATTTAATGAAGAAACAGGCTGGTTAGAAGTAGTAAAAAAATACGGCACTGAAAATCACTGAATAATTGCCTGATAAAAAAGAAGGCAATATATCATTGATTTTCGCAACAACTTATATTTTTCTTATATTAATTTATCAAGTTATAACGGTGTATTATTGATTTACAGAAATCAGGATATATTTACATTACTGAATTATGTAAGGATAATTCAACAGGTTTTAACAACAAAATAACAATTGAAAGGAGTGTCATAAAATGATACCAAACCCAGTAAACTCACTAGCAGGAGGAATACTAGGAGTACCATTTACAAAATATCTTCGAAGTCCTGTAAAGGAGAAAGATACAGAACCAGAGGATGTAGTATCTATGGGTACTTCAGAAAAACCGGAAGAAAAACCGGAGACAGACGATATATTCAAATTGAAAGAATTTGCGGAAAAACATAAGAATCCACAAACGATAACAGGCAAACAGAAAGGTGATAATGGGGTCTATTACTATTACTTATGAAATGAGGATTATAAATATACCAAATAATCCTATAATACATGCTGCTAAAATGGTTACTAGTTTTGTTTCAAATGATAAAGATCAACCTGTTTATCATCGTATCCGATATATAGATTTACCGGCAGACAAACCGGAGGTGGAACCAATGAAACCAAAATTCATTGGCAGGGGCGAGAGCTCCGGCACATACAAGGGCAAGGAATATGTCTATGCTACTGAGATGTACGAAATGCCAGGCGGTGGGATTGGGGGGATGGTGCTCCACACTTTGCGTCCGAAAGTGGATGAACCTATTTTTGAAATTATCTAATTCATCAATCAGGGAAAACGTAAAAATCAATTAACTTGTATACCTGACTATACACTTTTAACCAAAGCATTATTCCCACTTGTAGGGGCACAGGGCCGTACGCCCATACGTGACAACGGTTTTTTAAGATTCCGCAAAAGTATAGTAATTGAAAATCTTTATTTTGTTAATGAAAGGAGATAAAAATGGATATTAAATCAATAAGAAGTCAATCTTTAACTTCTTGTAAACCACAACAAAAAGTAAAGGATGAAAGTAATTCGCTGGAAGATAAAGCAATTCTTATGGGAAATAAGTCCAATACGGGAATGGAACAAATCTCTCAACTCAAAAGAGTGGCGGAAACAGCTATAAAAGAAGCTACAGCGAAAGATATTACTACGGAAGCCCGTAAGGCTGTTTTAAAAAAAGTTCTTCAGGCTCAGGCTGAAGCAGGAATTGATACATGCGGTATAAATTTTGACTTAATAGAAAATGTTCCCGCATTTACCGATGATCAGTACAGCGGACTAAAAACTGTCATACTAAATCTCTGGGAAGGCAGTGGACTTGATCCCAATTATGCGATTTCCATGGTACTTGGTAATACGGGATTCAATGCTTCTCAGAACGATGCATTAAAAACACTCGCTGCTTATTCCAACAAAAAAAATGATAGAAATGATGAAGCAATACTTGATAAGATTATAAAAAAAACTGATATAACCTGGGGACAGCTATCGGTTTTAAAAAAACTTTTAATAAATGCTTCGCTAAAAAATAATAACGGTGTGTCTTTAGAGGCGGCAATAGATAAACTTTTCGCATCTCCCTTTGTAAATCATCGCACGGAATATCCACAACTTTTTGAGGTTATTCTTAATGGCCAGAAAAAGGATACGTTCGATAGTAATAGAGCATTTGAAGCTATCTGTAAAACTGAAACACTTAACACCAGGAAACAAGCAATCTGTTCTGCCATTTATACTAAATCAGAAGAAATAGGCACCGCCAGTACTCAGATTTTTACTGAACTTCTGGAAGGAAAGTTAACGGAAATCCAGGCTAAAGCAAAACTTCCTCCTTATGTCAGAGATCTTGTGTCAGATATGTCAGTAAATAGTTAAAGTGGCCTGTAAAAAAAAGAAGAAGAATTGAAATGAAGGTGAAAATAGTTAATTATAACTATTTAGCCAGTGAAGTTGACAACGAAAAACAAGAGGGTTTCAACTTTGCAAGGTGCTACAAATCCAGTAAATACGTTATTTACTTCACATGGCTAAATACATACTAAAATAAAAATAAAATGAAAGGAGTGTCATAAAATGGGTTTAGCAGGAGCAACAGGAGAAGCAGCACGAGGAGTAACACGAGGAGTAGCACGAGGAGTAGCAGGAGAAGGATTATGGAAAACATCTCTTCGAAGTCCTGTAAAGGAGAAAGATCCAGAACCAGAGGATGTAGTATCTATCGGTAATTCAGAAAAACTTGGCGAGTGCTCCAAGCATTCAGATTTTTCTTCTTATGTAGAATCTATCGGTAATTCAGAAAAACCGGACATTATATTCAAGTTGAAAGATTTTGCGGCACAACATGAGAAAGAAATCGTGAATGGTAGCAACAAAATAGCACGTGAGGGTCCCATTATTGCAGGAGCAGCTCTTGCTGTAGAAGCAGCTCTTTTTTCAGCTTCACCAGCATTAGTTCCAATGTTAGTTGTGACTATACTGGCAGGAGCCATTGCAGGAGTTTCATTTCGTCCAAGAGTTACTCATATCTGGGATTAAGTTGTGACTACACTGGGAGTAGCCATTGTAGTAGGAGTTACGGGACTTATAGCAGGAGGTGCTATAATGAAGGAAACTGAAAATAACATCACAGGCACACAAAATGACCCAGGCAGCGTCAAAACCTGGTGATTTTGATGGGAATAACCTTTGTCAGAGATCTTATGTCAGATATGTCAGTAAATAGTTAAAGTGGCCTGTAAAGAATGGTTTTTAAGTTAATCCAGAGATTATCTATAAACTGGCTTCCTATAAAAGGGAAAGATTTATTGCCTCTTTTGAAACAGGGGGCAAAATTTGTTGATGGAATTATGGTACAGAATATGTCTGATTTAGCTAAAGCAGCTTAATTGAGAGGAGTTGGAGGCACCTGGAAGACGTTTCCACACCTCGTGACAAGAGCTCAGAATAAGGCTTTATTTCAAATAAGTGTATTTTTTTACGAAAGGAGACAAAAATGGATATTAAATCAAAAGATATTAGAAGTCAATCTTTATCTTCTTTTAAACCGAAAAAAGAAGTAAAAGATGAAAGTAATTCGCTGGAATTTCAGGATAAATTTGATAGAACACCGGAAGAAAATACCGAATCATTTGGTAAAAAAGCAGGTAACTGGATACAAAAACATATTATCGGAGACACGCCTGATGAAAAAACCAGGACTCAGATGAACAAAATGATAGTCACAGGAGCAACATTAGGCGGAGCAGGCGGAGCAGTGACAGGTTTTGTCATGGGCTATAAAAATGCTGCCAGTGATAAGGTTACTGAAAACTGGCAGACTCATGATATAAAAGATCCGACTCTGGGAGGCTGGACACACAGAGATGTAGAAGACGGCCATTCTGTACCACATGAATATGTTTATTATACTACTGAATCTGTATCTCATACAGGCTATAACACCGATGGTTCTTCCTATACCTATTATACATCGGAAAATGTCCGTCATACATATACTTATTATACTTATGAACATGACGGATACTGGCACAGAAATGATCCGTCTATAAGCTGGACAAAGGTAGGAGAATGGAAAACACCTCATCTGGAACATTCAAATTCCATAGGCCCAGTTGGCGGCGCTCTTGTCGGTTTCGGGGCAGGTGCTGTGGGAGGCGGAATAATAGGTGCAGTATGTTCTCATATCTTTAAAGTAGTAAAACAGCTTAAAGAGGACTAACAGAAAGGAGGAGATAAAGTGATTATAAGCAGTAATAACAGAATAGAAAAATTTCAACAGACCGGTTCTGTAGCAAAGAAAGATGAAGATATAAGTCTTTCGTCTACAGCAGATAAGGTAGAAATACATAAAGAAGAAAAGCCTGAATCGGAGAATTTTTTACAGAAGGCTGCAGATAAGATAAAGGATTTTTATAATAAGAGCATAGTCGGTACCTATCAAAACATGGATGAATGCGGGAAATCTGCTCTACATGGTGCAGCAATAGGTACTGCAATAGGCGGTGTCGGAGGATATGCGGCAGGTGCCATGCAGGAAGGAAAGGCAGTGGAGATAACCAGAACCTATCCTGTTCCTGTAATGGAAAATAAAAACCTGGGACAGATCCCCCGTGACTGGTATCAGAATGACTGGTCTGGATGGGATCATGGCCCTGATAGTCATGCCCATAATTATGCTCCGAAAGGATGGGAAAATGTTAACAGAGAAGCTCCTGTCTTTGATACAGGTAAAAATCCTGTTATGACCAGCAAAACTGA
>JBEHWP010000411.1:0-6067 GCA_040217665.1 Vulcanimicrobiota bacterium | reverse complement strand
AAAAGTATAGTTATATTATAAAAAATTAATATTTAGAAAGTATTTTATGAAAAAATGGATTGAACCGGAAGAGGTAAATGTATCGGAGGATTTTTATGATGCAATAGGAGGGCATCCACTGGTCTCAGAGCTTTTAATAAGGAAAGGCTTTAATTTGATTGAATCTGCAAAAGCTTTTCTTGAACCTGCTTATTTCAAACCTTCTCCTTCATGTGATTTACCGGATCTTATACCTGCTGTAGAAAGACTTGAAAAGGCTTTTCAACATAATGAGCCTCTTTGTGTGTGGGGAGATTTTGACGTAGATGGCCAGACATCAACAGCTCTTCTTGTATCTGCATTCAGGGAGATGGGTGGTAATGTTACTTATTATATTCCTTTCAGAGACAGGGAATCTCACGGGTTGAACATGACCGCTCTTGAAAGAATCATAGCCGGTAATATAAAATTGCTGGTTACCTGTGATACAGGTGTGACAGGTCATAAAGAGATTGACTATGCTATGAGTCATGGTGTGGATGTCATAGTAACGGATCATCATGACCTGCCTGACCTTCTGCCTTCTGCTTTTGCTGTCATTAATCCTAAAAGGCTTGATGCAAGCCATAATCTGAGAGAGCTTCCCGGTGTGGGATGTGCCTATAAATTAGTGGAAGAACTTTACAGAAGGCAGGGAAGAGAGAGTGAGACCCGGAAATATCTTGATCTTGTAGCCCTTGGTATAGTTGCTGATATAGCGGTTCAGACAGGTGATACCCGTTATCTTCTTCAGAAAGGACTGGATGTTTTAAGAAATACAGAACGGCCGGGGCTCATGGTTATTATAGAAAATTCAGGACTTAGCAGAAGCCGTATTTCTGAAGAACATATTGCATTTGCTATTGCGCCGAGATTGAATTCCCTTGGTCGTCTCTCTGATGCCAATCTCGGAGTGGAATTACTTATAACAGATAACCGGGAAAGGGCAGGAATTATTAGCGGTATGCTGGAAGGTCTGAATTTAAGGAGAAAAGTTTTATGTGACCAGGTAATGAAGGCAGCTATGGATCAAATTCAAAGAGACAGAACACTTCTGGATTATTCTGCTCTGGTAATGTCCCATCAGTCATGGCCTACCGGTATAATAGGAATCGTAGCAAACAGGCTTGCTGATATTTACAGCAGACCTGTTATTCTGTTATCTACTTCATTGAAGGATATTGCAAGAGGATCTGCCCGTTCTGTAAAAGGATGTAACATATATGAAGCAATCAGCGCCCAGAAGGATCTCCTCACAGGATTTGGAGGTCACACTATGGCAGCAGGACTATCCATGAACCCTGAAAATATATCGGATTTTCGTCATGCCCTGTCGTGTACACTGGGCGATATGTCTGAGCATAGAATAGATAGCCTTCATTTATCATCCTATCTTCCTCTCTGTGAATTATCTATGGGACTTGTAGAGCAATTACAGAGACTGGCTCCTTTTGGCCCCGGCAATGAACTTCCTGTCTTTGTTGCCAGAGATGTTTTCATTAAAGGATGGAGCAGAATGGGTAAAAAAAATGAACATCGTGTTTTAATGGTTGATGATGGCACAGGACAGGACTTCAGGGTAACATGGTGGCAGGGAACATCTGCTCCTTTACCTGAAGGAAGGTTTGACCTTGCCTATACAGTAAGAAGTGTTAATTATCAGGGTGTAAGAGAATTGCAGATAGAACTGCTAGATGTACGAATAGTCAGACAGGTTATTTCCCCTGTCGTAATAGATGTAGTGGATTACAGACAGGAAAAAGACAGGAAAAGTCTTTTATTATCTCTGGAAAATACTGAAGGTATACAGATATGGTCTGAAGCAGATAATACTGTATCAGGAAAAAACAGATATGAACTGATAACTTCAAAAATACTTGTTATATGGACTGTTCCTCCCGGGCCGGAAGAAGTAAAGACAGTTTTAAAAACGGTGAAACCTTCAAAGATTTATCTTTTTGGCGTGAATTCTGTCATAGACAGTGAAGAGGCTTTTCTTAAACATCTTTCAGGACTTGTAAAATATGCCATAAAACATGGTAACGTGAAAATTTCTTTTCTTGCTGCCGCTACAGGAAGCAGAGAAATAGCGGTAAAGAAAGGACTTGAATGGCTCTCAGAGAAAGGTTATATAAATATGTCCCTGACAGATGGTGATGAAATATTTATATGTGAAGGTAACGGCAAAACCGGTAATAATACAGGTGACATTTTATATGAATTAAAGCACATACTTGAAGAAACAGCAGCTTACAGGAAACATTTTTTGAGGGCAAATAAGGTTCAATTAGTGAGTAGTGAATGAGAAGAACCCGTTCTTTCACTACTCACTTTTCACTATAAATGACCGCCTATGGGGGACTCGAACCCAGGGTCACGATGCTGGCGACCCGTAGCCGATCCTTTAGGGACCCCTTACCTGGATAAGCGGCAATGACGGAGATGGAGGGGATTACACCCTCGCCACAGAGATTTTGGCTGATACAAGATTGAAAATAATCTTTTCTTATATAAGCTTTCATGACTGTCCGGTCACAAAGAATAATGAGAACGTCTACTTCTCTTAAACCTTCACTCTTCTCATATAAATCTCTGCACAAAACTTCTACACCTCCCTGAACTCTCTGTTTCTATTCTTTCAGGTTAAATAAAAAACTGCGAGATGAGCATCTCACAGTTTTTTATTTATTTGAGAAATTTCAGTAATTCACTAATTCGACTTATTTGGATTTTATTCCTGCCAGAATTTGAAAAAATTTTAATAATTTTTTTTATTTATTTTCTTCTTCTTGACCTATTACCCCATCATGAATTACTTCTCCCGTTGTTACTTTCGGTTCTATTAATGCACCTGTCTTTATTCCATCTATTACTACATGTTCTTCTGCCTTTTTTATTCCTTTGTTGGCAGCTTTTTTAGCTGCTACTTTGGAACCTCCTTCAATGACCTCTGAAGTTCCTTCAATGACTTCTTTTTTCAGTATTTTTTCCATCTGACTCCCTGCTCCTTTCATCAGCAAGTCAGTTCCTGCTCCTACTGTTCCTCCTATAATTCCCCCGGCAACTGTTTCTGTAGTAACTTTTTTCAGACCTTCTCCAAAACCATCTTTCCAGGTCTTATCATCTATAGATGTTTCAAAGGCTTTATTACTTGCTGCATAGAGACCGTCATCTATAGCTACTTTTGCTACTTCCTGTACTGTTTTACTGCCTATACCACCTGTAAGCTTGGCTGCAGCAACAGGTGTAAGTACATTTGTTGCTCCTTCCACTGCTCCTGTGGCAAAGTCTTTCAATCCGTCAGTTCCGAAAGCATCATAATTGTCTCCCTGAATAGCTTTATTTATACCTACTTTCATACCTGCACATGTCAGCGTTGACCCTATTAACCAGGGAACTGCCACACTTGCTCCTGCTCCTGCTGTGCCTATTGTAACCACTGTAGCAGCAGCTACTGATGCAACTGTAGATATACCTTCTGCCACGTTATCCTTTGCTTCCTGATAGGCTTCTATGGAGCTTTCCACTCGTTGTTCAGCTCTGTCCAGTTTCTTTAATGACGCCTCATCCACTGTACCTCCCTTTGCAATTTCCCTCTGGGTCTGACGTACTTCTCTTGCGGCATCGTCGAGATTACGGCCTTCATCTCCGAATGAGTCCATAATACCATTACTTACACCTGTCCAGAACGTACCACCGTCTCTCTGTCTTGTCAGTTTATCTTCTAACTGTTCTTTCCTTTCTTCAAGGGTCTCAGGTTTTTTCTGAAGCATATCATAGGTTTTGTTGTAGTCACTGGTACTTAAATCTCCCTTGAGGTCAGACAGGAGATCTGTACCGTATTTTTCTCTGTATTCTTTTATAAGAGCCTGTTTTTCTTTATCATCTTTACATTCGCCCAGAGTTTTCATTATGGCATCTTCATCTGTTCCTGCTCCCTGTATGGCAAGATGAAGATCTTCTACAGAAGTGGTTTTACCCTTTTCCAGAAGGATTTTAGCTCTTTCTAAATCTGAACCGCTCATTTCTCCTTCCAGCCTGTCCATAAAGGCTTTATCACCAAGGAGTTTCTTCCTTTCTTCCGGAGAGGCATCTTTTATGGCACTGAATACACTGTTTTCATCGGTTCCAGCACCTTTCATGGACAGATCCAGTTTCTGTTCTGTTGAGAGTTTACCCTGTTTTAAAAGCAATTCTGCTTTTTCAAGGTCTGTACCGCTCAGTTCTTCTCTTAAATTCCTCATGAATTTTTCATCTTTCATCAGGGCTTTTCTTTCATCTTCAGTAGCACCCTGAAGGGCACTGAATACTCCTTCTTCATCAGTTCCTGCACCACCCATAGCATCGGCGAGTTTTGTATTTGCTGGCAATTTACCGTCTTTAAAGATGGTATTTACTCTGCCCATTTCTTCGTCATTTAATTCACCTTTCAGTTTTTCCATCATTTTCGGATCGTTCATAATGGCTTTTCTTTCTTCGGGGGTAGCTTTTTCAAGGGCTTCGTAAATACCTTTTTCGTCTGTTCCGCCTCCTGCCATGGCTACATCCAGTTTGTCTGTAGTAGATAGTTTACCGTCTTTGCTATTAAGAAGCGCCATAGCCCGTGCTTTATCTTCTCCGCTCAGTTCACCGTCCAGTCTTTCAAGAAGAGCTTTATCTTTACTCATTTTTGCCCTTTCTTCAGGACTGGCTTTTTCGAGAGCCTCAAAAATACCTTTCTCATCTGTTCCTGCTCCTGACATGGCTATATCCAGTTTCCCTGCCGTATCTATTTTCCCCTTATCCATGAGATTTTTTGCCTTTGCCATATCTGAACCGCTCAGATCTCCTTCAAGATCTTTCATCAGATCTACGCCGTATTTATCCTTATATTCTTTTACAAGGGCCTTTCTCTCATCTTCTGTTTTTCCTTCAAGTGTTCTGAATATGGATTTTTCATCTGTTCCCAGGCCGTCCATTGCTCTGTGTAATTTAGCTGCATCACTTTCCTTGCCGTTTTTCAGATATTCCATGGCTATGTCTCTGTCAGTACCCTGTAAATTGTTCCTGAGATCACTTTCCAGCTCCCGGCCTGTTTTATTCTTATAGGCTTCCTGATAGGCTTTTCTTTCTTCAGGAGATTTTCCGTAGAGACTGTCAAGAAGAACCCTTCTTTCTTCACTGCCTCCTGTTTTGACTGCTTCCATGTCTATACTGACCCTGTCTGCAATAAAATCACCTTTTCTTTTTACCAGATCTGCTTTTCTTGCTTCCGGATCCTTTATATTCATGTCAGGCTGGGGTTCACCTTTCATAAGAAGTTCTGTCTTTTTAAGATCTGTTCCGCTGAGCTCACTTTTCAGATCTTCTGTGAGATCTTTCCCGTATCTCTGTTTATACTCGGTTTTCATATTCGCTATTTCTTCAGGGCTTTTCCCTTCCAGACTCCTTATGATTGCCCCTTCATCTGTTCCTGCTCCTGCCATGGCCTGTCTGAGTTTATCTGTATCACCAATTTTCCCGCTGTCCAGCAGAGCTTTGGCTTTATCCCAGTCACCGCCGCTCATCTCACTTTTGACTTCACTTTCCAGATCTTTCCCGTATTTCTGTTTATATGCTTCTTTGAGAGCCTTTCTCTGTTCCGGGCTTTTGCCTTTAAGAACATTTAATATGGCATCTTCATCTGTACCCCAGCCGTCCATAGCTTTATTTAAAACTTTTACATCTCCTGACGGATCGTATTTTACTTCTTCTTTTTTCTGCTGTGTTTCCTGTCCCTGTTTCTGTTCCCCCGGTTTATCTGTTTTCTTTACATCCTGTCCCTGTTTCTGACCTGTAACTTCTTTATTCTGTGACGTACTTCCTCCTGTAACCTGTTTTGAAGCACCTGCCTGGACTTTTACAAATTGCTGGGATTTTACAGGATTACTTTCAGGTTTTTTTGTGTCTTCTTTTTTTACGTCATCGAGTCTCTGTAATTCAGTCTGTCCCGGTGCCGATGTTTTTCCTGTTTCCTGGGCCTTTTTAGGGGTTATTTTTAATGTCTGACCTTCTTTTACCATATTGGGAT
>JBEHWP010000410.1:0-6072 GCA_040217665.1 Vulcanimicrobiota bacterium | reverse complement strand
TTGCATTGGTATATTGTCAACTGAAGTACCACAATAAATTCTATGTAAATTTAATTCTATAAAACCATGGATTAATATTAATAACCCTGCTTCTTTTGAATATCCCTTGCCCCAATAACTTTTCTCCCCGATTAAAATTGCGAACTCGGCATTTCTACTGATATAATCAATATTTTGAAGAGCTATATTTCCTATATGAATATCTTTTTCTATTAAAACGATTGCTAAAACTAGAGATGTTTTTGAATTATAAGTGTTTTTTATATACTTTTCAGCACTTTCTCTATCATAAGGAAAAACATGATGGGAATTATATTTACAAACGTCAGAATCATTTAACCATTGAAGATAATTTCCTTCTAAATCTTTTTCATTTAATGCTCTTAAATATATATTTGAACCAATTAAAAAAGGAGTTATCATTTCAATTCACCTCTATGTTCCCAAACTTTATAAAAGGCAGTAACTACATCATCTAAATCTCCTTCTGTCATAGGTGGATTTATCATTTCATGAGTTATTAAAATATCTGCATGCATTTTTTCCGTTACAGGACAGATTCCCTTGCTATAATCAACCTTTCCATTATATGTTTCACAATTCCATGGACAACCATAGTTTCCATAAGCCATTTTTTTCTGATATAAGGGCTGTAAATACAATGGCTTTACATATCCGGTTCCAATTTTCACACCTTCTGTTTCTCTAAGTTCGGTAGGCATTAACTCAGACCTTATAGCTTCCACAAATTTATCTCTATGAATACCTGTTTTTTCCTGATTATATTTTATTGGATGAACATAAAAAACATGTTCACAACCAGAACGAACTTTAGCAGGCTCAAAACATGGAATTTCAGATAATTTTTCCGATAGGTAATCTATATTTTCTATTCTCTTCTTAGTTAAGCCTGATAGTTTTTTAAGTTGCTCTCTACCTATCGCTGCTTCAATTTCAGTCATTCTATAATTAAAACCAAGCATATTTATAAGATCGCTAACTCCCTTATCTTCAGCCACTGCTTCTGCATGATTTCTGATTAATCGCATTTTTTCGGCTAATATGTCATTGTTAGTGACAACAATGCCACCTTCTCCTGTATGAATATGTTTATGATAATTAAGTGAATATATGCCAATATCTCCAAGAGTGCCTGCCCATTTGCCTTTATATTTCGCTCCAGGTGCCTGTGCGCAGTCCTCTATTACCAGAAGGTTATATTTTTTAGCAATTTCATTTATTTTATCTGCATCATAGGGCTGGCCAAATATATCAACTACAATTATAGCTTTAGTTCTTTCTGTTATTTTTTTTTCAATAGACTCCGGGGATAAACAAAAATAATCTTCTTCAATATCTGCAAATACAGGTATAGCATTGTATATCAATGGAGCAACAGAAGAAGCACTCATTGTATACGGAGATACAATAACTTCATCACCGGGGCCAACTCCTGATGCCCCAACTGCACAAAAAATTCCGGAAGTAGCAGAATTAACTGCTATTGCATGTTTTATATTAAAGTAGTCAGACCATTCAGCTTCCAATCCTCTTACTTCAGGTCCACCATAAAAATCTTCGTGATAGCAACCAAGGAATCTGGATAAAATGCCTGAGTCGATAACTCTATTTACAGCTTTTTTTTCTTCTTCGCCTACTGTAATATAAGCAGGAAATTTTTTATTCCTTACTTTTTTTCCACCTTTTATTGCTAACTCTCCCATAAATACTTCTCCATTTCAAATATAATATTATTTATAGAATCTTCAATTATTTCAAAATTATAATTGAATTTTTTACTCTTTTCAATAACTAAATTTAACTCATTTAATAAAGTGTTTTCATCCAAGATACTTTTTACTAATCCTCTTCTATCTAAAACAAATGGGTTTTCTCTTTTTAGACCTATTAATATACTTATAACAGGTTTGTTTAATATAACAGCTTCTATTAAGAACACAGATGACATACCACAAATCATATCTGAAGCCATAATCAGATCGTGAGAATCAAAATCTTTATTGATCATAACTGAAATACCGCTGTTCCCGGAAAGAATGTCATAATAATTATCAATATCTTCTCTGGGATGAAGTTTAATAAGCAGTTTTATTTTTTTAATACTTTCACAGGGAAATCTTTTTATTGCTTTAACAATATTTGCAAGTATACTTTTTTCTGTATACCCCCAGTAATCCAGAGAATTATAGTCTTTAATAACAGGTTCAGACGCATAGGTTATTAAAAAGTCGGATTCTCCGATCCCCAGATTTTCTCTTATATTTTTAATTTTATCGTGGCTTATTGCTTTAGACTTTTTTAATAAATATTCAAAATAAGGCTGGCCTGTAACAAGTAATCTTGAAGGATCCAAACCATCCCTTTTAGCTTCTTCTTCTGCATATTTATCCATTAAGAGTATTTTTCCGGGTAAATAAGGATGTTCTTTCTTTCTATTATATTCACCTATCTCTGAAGGAGTATATTCAGAAAATCTTATACCATAATTAATCCATTGATCGAAGATTGCAAAGCAGGGTAATCCAAGACTTTCTGCTGATTTCCATATATATCTTTCGGTGAAATCATTAGCACTGGTACCTGTTATTATAAAATCAGGATTTTCTTTTTTTAGGAAATTTTCAATATCTCTTATTTCAATATTATTGACAAATTCCATAATATGTAATCCTGGTAAATTAGCTCCATTATATTTATTTAATGCTACACCTTTACCGAAAAGTCTTACATTGTAACCTTTTTCTATTAATGGGTTAATAAGAGGAATTATTGTATTTGCTCCTCCTGGATCATGCGAAAATAAAAGAATCTCTTTAGTCATTATTTTATACGTTCCCTGATTTTTATACAGGTTTCCAGAGCTTTATAACCATCTTCAAGTAAGCAATATAACTTTTCACCTTTTGTCAGATAAGAATAAATATTATCTACAGCAGAATATAGTGATTTATCTAAAGAGGTGCTTATGTCATCAACTTTAGTAAATTTCCTGTATCCTTTAAAAATCCTATCTTCCTGTATTTCGTATTCTTCTATTCTAAAGCCAGAATCTATTAATCTTATTCTTCTTCTTTCAAAGAGAATATCAATTTCAAACATTGTATATAATCTACAATCAATATATTGTAAATAAAAGGGTTTGTTTCTTTCAAAAATCAAAACAGCAGAAATACTTTTATCATCTTCATAGAAATCCGATATACTGTCTAAAGGCAATATTTTCTTTATGTCAAGGTTTAAATATCTCAATAAATCAATAAGATGTGAACCGTTATGTATTATTCCTTTACCATAATAACCGGTGCCTGTTACATAATTACCATAAATTCCATTTTCTATATTCTCCTTTATTTTTTGAATTTCCGGAAGAAAACGGCGAGAATAATTAATTACTACGGGAATATTATATTTCTTATAAAGTTCGCTTATTTCTTCAGCTTCCTGTAAAGTTTTAGTAAGAGGTTTTTCCGCAAATACGATTTTAACAGGAAACTTAGAAAGCTCCTTTAATATTTGATAATGGTATTCATCTGGCACTGCAACACTTACCACATCAATTTTATCTAAACTAAATGCCTCCTCAAGACTTGAATAAACTTTGCCACTCCATATTGAAACTGCTTTCCTGCTTTTTTCCTCATTAACATCAAGAAAGCCTAATAAATTAAAACCTTCATGACTTAAAAAAGCATGAGCATGAGTAAGCACTTTTTCTGAAGACGGTTCATCAAATAGTGCTCCAATATTCCCTGCACCTATTATAATAACATTGTATAAATTATTCATTGATATTCTCTAATAAAATCAGGTTAATTTCAACTAAAAAATTTTCTTAATTTATAATTTACTATACTTTTGCAGATTTCAGAAAAAACCTTAAAATTATTAGGTTTTATGTTCAAACCTGAATCCAGTAAAATCAAAGATCTTATGGGAAAGTGCAAAACTATAGTAATTTACAAATTTTTTAAGAATCTATACTTTAATTCTGCTAATTTCCAATCCACCTCATTGTCTATGTCTTGAACTTCTGTTTCTGGTATTACGATCGGAATGGTAAATTCTGCAAATAATCTCTTCTGTTTCAGAAAACTTTCTATATTCAAACAATAAAATTGCCCGCAATCATGATAGGCAGGCATCAGGTCCTGCGATCTTGCATTATAGTTTTCAGGCCAGATCATTTTTATTCTTCCATCTTCAATTTTTAAAGATCTTTGAATCGGATAACTAAAACGAGTCACAGGTAAAACCCCATTGGCACCACTTTCTTTTAAAAGCTTCATAGCTTCTCTTAATCTTTCTGAAGTAATGAAAGGTGCCGTCGGATAAATACAACAGAAATAAGCAAACTGTTGCCCTCTTTTTTTATATTCCATAATTACCTCTTCTATTACTTCAGAAGTTCCTGCATAATCATTAGAAGTAGCTTCAGATCGATAAAAAGGAACTTTAGCACCATAGGATACAGCAATTTCAGCTATTTCTTTATCATCTGTCGAAACCATGACCTCATGAAAGCAATCTGCATTTAATGCTGCATCTATAGAATATTTTATTATTGGCACACCAAGAAAAGATTTTACATTTTTACGAGGAATACGTTTACTACCTCCACGGGCTGGTATTATAGCTAAATTATTCATTTTAGTGAGTGATAATGAATTTATAAATCTTTTCAAATTTCACCTGACACCCAAGTATCACTCATAACCTCCAATCTTTTAATCAACTTTAATTACTCAATAATTCCCCATTTTAACGGTGTTCCTTGTTTTATGTCAATTCTTGCTTTCTTACCAAGTATATCATTTAAATACTTTGGCGGTAGACCAAAAGCTGGCCTGATAGATTTTACATTTTCCTCTGTAAAAAATGCTCCTGCTTTTATGTCCTTTATCGCAAATAAAGATCTGGAAAACTCTCTACTTTTTTTTATTTTATCTGTCAAATCATAACTAACCTCTCCAAGAGCTTTTTCCACTTCCCTTATAGATTTAACCATAGTTTTAAATTCTTCCGGTTCCAGAGAAAATGAAGCGTCAGGGCCACCAAGTTTTCTATCAAGAATAAAATGTTTTTCTACTATTTTTGCCCCAAGTGGTATTGATGCTATTGGTATTGATATACCTGGAGTATGATCTGATAAACCAACTACTGTCTTAAAAGTATCTTTTAAATTTGGGATGGTTTTCAAATTTACTTCTTCTAAAGGGGAAGGATAGGCAGATGTACATTTTAGTAAAGCAATCTGGTTATTACCCATTCTTTTACATGCCTGTACAGCCTCCTCTATATCACTTAAAGTGGCTATCCCTGTAGACATAATTACAGGTTTACCTTTAGATGCTATATACTCTATTAATGGAATATCTGTTATTTCAAAGGAAGCAACTTTATAAGCAGATACATTCATTTCACTTAAGAAGTCTGCAGAAGTCTTATCAAATGGTGTAGAAAAACAAATCAATCCAAGTTCTTCAGCTATTTCCTTCAATTTTGGCTGCCACTCCCAGGGAGTATAAGCTTCTTTGTATAGACTGTAAAAATTCTTACCATCCCATATAGTTCCCTGTTTTATTTTAAAATAATCATTATCACAATCAATTGTTATAGTATCTGCCGTGTAAGTCTGTAATTTTACTGCATCTGTTCCTGCTTCCTTCATAGCTTTAATAGTTGTAACTGCAAGATTAAAATCCTGAAGGTGATTGGCAGAAAGTTCTGCCACAATAAAAACAGGATAGTTTTCACTGATTGTTTTTTCAGCTATTTTAATTATCATATTTCCATCCTTTCCTGCTAAACCTAAGTTTAAACATCACCATTCAAAATTAAATTTTTATATCTTTCTTTCAATTCTTTAATCTTTATTTCCCATCCTTTATCACTTAAAAGAGGTTTTACCTGTTCAAAGTCTTTTATATAATGAATACTTCCACCTTCCGGATGTTTTTCAGGTGTCACCCTATTATTTTTTATTTCCTCCCAATTACTAATTAACAAATTTTGTATTTCTTTATGGAGTTTTGTATATGAGGACATTAATGT
>JBEHWP010000409.1:0-6077 GCA_040217665.1 Vulcanimicrobiota bacterium | reverse complement strand
GAAAAGAAAATTCTACCCTTAAAATTGATATTAAACCTGTAGATAATAATAGTGACTGGGGTAAAATTCCTCTGAAAGGTGGCACCGTAAAAAAAGAGTTTAAATTTGTAAATAATTATGATTATTCGGTTATAAAATATATATCTATTAATATTTCTATAGAAGATTTTTCCGGGCCAGTCCCTGAAATAAAATTTATGAATAAATCTGCCACCGGTAATTATATTAAAATAGAAAAATTATCTCCCCATAGCAGTGTTCCTTTATCAATAGAAATTATCTTACCGGGAGCCGGTATGTTCAATACCATTTCACAGGTTGACGGTAAACTTACCTTTACTCTGGAAGGACTGACCGGTCCTGTAGAAACTTATAAAGGTAAATCCATAGTAGAGACGGGGTTGAAAAATAATCTGAAAGATAAGAAAGATTTTACTTTCCATTTAGCTTATGAACAATCAACAGGTCTCTTTTATATCGCCGGTATTCTAGTTATTATTTTTGTTATAATTTTTCTCTATGTTCTTTTTATCAGACTGAAAGGTTCTGTTAAACCTATCTGCGTATCTATTAAAATGGAAGGTATGCCCCCTGTAATACATACATATGAAATGGCATCCAGAGGTTCTATAGATATAACAGGAGGGACGTTTTCTACACCGGATCAATTCGAATTGCCAAATGTGGAAGGTACTGCCGCCGTTATACAGAGAAAAGGGAATAAATTCTTTCTTGTCACAGAAAAAGCTTTTATAATAAATGATACAGGAGATACTATTGAAGGACAGAAAGAGATAAAGTTTGGAGATCACTTCACTCTCCGTATGGAAAACATAAGCGGTACCAATACTGATTTTTCTTTTGAATTTCAGAAAGCAGGACTAGAAGATATATCTGACGGACTGGACAGCATTCTGGATGAGGATAACAGTATTGCCGGAACGTTAGATACGGGAGATTTATTGTAGTGACAAAACGGTAATAAGAGCCTATCCGAACAGTCGCCCCATACCTTTCCACTGCCAGGCTCTTCCGAAAAATCTATAATCCTCCTGAAAGAGAACCTGTTTTTACAGACATTTATTATTTTGCGTCTATTTAATTTACAACTGGTTGTTAATACGGTATATATTTTTCTCCAGAACCTGGCAGTGGAAAAGATGAGAAAATAAATATTACTTTTCGGATAGGCTCTTAGTAAGGTAAAATTAATGTAAAAGTCGTACCTTCGGATTTCACGCTTGTAACACTTATTGTGCCTTTATGGGCTTCAACTATCCATTTTACTATGGCAAGACCAAGGCCGCTTCCACCTATTTCCCTTGTTCTTGCTCTGTCTACTCTGTAAAACCTTTCAAATATATGTGGTATATCGTCGGAAGGAATTCCAATACCTGTATCTGAAATTTTTATTTCTGCATAATTTTCTTTCTGCTTGACTATAAGGCTGACTTTACCATTTTCTTTATTATATTTTATTCCGTTATCGAGAAGGTTTAGTAAAACCTGTTTGATTTTATCAGCATCTCCTTTTATGTTTATATCACTGTCTATATGAGTTTCCAGTTGAATTTTTTTCTCTCTCGCCAGAAATTCTATCTGTTTTGTCGTGTCTTCACAGAGTGTATTCAACTGTATTTCTTCAATATTTAAAAGTGTTTTACCGTCATCCGCTTTCGCCAGAAAAAGTAGAACTTTTACTATATTGGTCAGTCTGTCCACTTCTTCCATACTGCTTTCTAATACTTCTTTATATTCTTCAGGACTTCTGTTTTTTTTCAGAGCTATTTCTATCTCCCCTTTAAGTACTGTAAGGGGAGTTCTCAGTTCATGTGATGCATCTGCAGTAAAACGTTTCTGAGCGGAAAAGGCATTCTCCAGTCTGTCAAACATTTGATTTAATGTTATCTGCAATTTTCCGATTTCATCTTCCGAATTATTTATATGAAGCCTCTGGGCAAGATTCTCTGCATTAATTTTTTTTGCAGTAATGTTTATCTCTTCAATTGGTTTGAGAACACGTCCTGCCATAATGAAACCTCCCAGAAGAGCAAGTAAAAGAGTAGCAGGCACTGTAACTATCAGACCAAGAGAAAATTTCTCAAGTGATGCCTGTACTTCATTCAATAATGTTCCTACCTGAATGATATATATGACATTTCCCTGCCAGTCTTTTACTGGATATGTGAGAAATCTGATAGTTATATTCTGATCCAGTCGAAGAGTCTGGAAGAATAAATTGCCTCTCAACGCTTCCTCAAGTAAATCTTCTCTGAGATAAATTATTTTATCTCCCAGGTTACTGGATTTTTTTACTATATTTCCCTTCAAATCAATTATCTGGATAAATTGACCGTAAATTCTGGCCTGATCTATGAATGGATAAAGGGGATTATTGGCAGGGTAATTGATACCTATTCTATCAATATTTAAAGAACCTGATTCGGTAAAGTTAAAATGTACTATAAGATCAGGTTTCTGGATATTTATGAGACTGGCAACAGCTTCTGCCCGTGATTGAAGAGAGCCGTCTATACGGCTATAAAGATTATGCCTGTAACTGAAGTATAGGAGAAGACTGAAAGTAGCCAGTATTAAAGTTAAAACTATAAAATACCAGAGAATAAGTTTAAATTTTATGGATTTAAACATTTTATTGAACAGACCTCTGTTTATGATGTGGAAGGATTACCTGAATTTCTGTAAACCTCATCCGGCAGTTCCTTTTTACTCTCTTATAACGTAGCCCACACCTCTGATTGTGTGGATTAATTTCTTTTCAAATCCTTTATCTATTTTCTGCCTGAGATAGTTTACATAAACATCTATTACGTTTGTCATAGGATCAAACTGATAGTCCCATACATGTTCGGCTATCATTGTTCTGCTTAAAACTCTGCCGGGATTCCTGATAAAATATTCTAAAAGAGCATACTCTTTATTTGTAAGTTCTACAGGTTTATTTCCCCTTGTTACAGTACGAGTTACTGCATCTATTACCAGGTCGCCTAACTGTAATCTGTTATCGGCTTTTTCCTGCTTACGCCTCATAATAGCTCTGATCCTGGCCATAAGTTCAGAAAAAGCAAAAGGCTTTGTCATGTAATCGTCTGCGCCGAGATCCAACCCCTGAACCTTACTTTCCAATTCATCTCTCGCTGTTAACATAATTACCGGTGTTATAAAACCTTTATTACGCAGAGTTTTTAATACTTCAAAACCGTCTTTTTTAGGTAACATAATGTCCAGTATAATCAGATCATAATCATTTACTTCTGCAAGAAATAACCCTTCTTCACCATCATATGCCACATCTACGGCATAGGATTCTTCAATAAGACCTTTACTTATAAAGCGAGCTACTTTTTTTTCATCTTCGATTAATAAAATTCTCATAATTATATCTACCTGCAGGCGAGCCGGGACTATTTCATCTTGGATACAAGTAATGTTTTTGTAGATTTTATACCATCAATTTTTCTTAACTCATCAAATATAAATTCATCCAATTCATCCAGAGAAGGTGCTTCTACTTTGAGAAGTGTATCAAACTCTCCATAAATCCAGGCAGCTTCCACTACATTCGGCAGTGCTGTTAACTCATTCCATACGACCTTATCATGTTCAGAAGAAACCTGTAATAAAATATAAGCAGTTACCATTATATCATTCCTTATTATGTTTTTTTATTTCCTTAAATGCTAAAAATGACGCATCCAATGTTTTTTTCAATAGTTCCTCTCTGTGAGCTATAGACATAAACATTGCTTCATATTGAGATGGCGGTAAATATATTCCTTCTTCAAGCATTTTCCAGAAAAATAAAGCATATCTGACTTCTGAAGCAGTTTTTGCACCGGTATAATCAAATACAGGTTTATCTGTAAAGAAAATTGTCAGCATAGAACCAATCTGATTGATAGTTACATTTACGCCCTCTGCTTCAGCAATCTTTTTTAATTCACAGGAAAATTTCTCAGTCTTTTCCTCAAGTTCTCTGTATAATCCGTTTTTTTCAAGTTCAATAAGTATATTTATTGTAGCAAGTCCTGCTGCTACTGCCAGAGGATTACCTGAAAGAGTACCTGCCTGATATACCTCTCCTAGAGGAGATATACATTCCATTATTTCTTTCTTTCCACCATAAGCTCCTACCGGAAGTCCTCCTCCTATTATTTTACCGAGACATGTCAGATCAGCTTTAATATTAAATTTTTCCTGAGCTCCTCCGGGAGCCAGCCTGAAACCAGAAATAACTTCATCAAATATCAATAAAATATTGTATTTTTCAGTTATATCTCTTATGGCTTTAAGATAACCTTCCTGCGGAATTATTACTCCCATATTACCGGGAACAGGTTCCATAATTACTGCCGATATATCCTGATAATGTTCTTTAATTACTTTCTCAAATACTTCAATATCATTAAAAGGTAGTACTATTGTGTCATGGACTGCCGCTTTCTGTATACCCTGGCTGGTAGGAATACCAAACGTCATACTCCCGGAACCGGATTTTACAAGAAGTGAGTCTACATGACCATGATAACAACCTTCAAATTTTACGATTTTATCTTTACCTGTATAACCTCTTGCCAGTCTTATGGCACTCATAGTAGCTTCTGTGCCGGAATTGACAAGCCTTACCATATCTATAGAAGGGAAGATCTCTGTTATTTTTTTCGCAAGATCTATTTCCTGCTTTGTCGGAGCTCCAAAGGTTGTTCCATTATCGAGTTTTAATTTTATTTCTTCTATTACTCTGTTGTGACCATGACCCAGAAGCAACGGCCCCCATGAACATACAAAATCTATATATTCATTCCCATCTACATCATAAATTTTTGCTCCTTTTGCTTTTGATATAAACAGGGGAATACCTCCAACGGCACGAAAAGCTCTTACAGGGCTATTTACCCCTCCCGGAATAAGATTAATTGCTTTTTTAAATAATTCTTCTGATTTTTTTAAACTCATAATACACCTTTAATTACCAAGATAGTTAAAACAGTATTTACACATTTTATTTTTTACAGGATTTTTTCTCTGGCACAGAGGGCAAATAATAACCTTTTCCTCCTGTTTTTTTTCTTCCTCTCCCTTTACTTCTACTATTTTTTTTATTTCTATTTTTTCAATAATTTCTTCTTTTTCCTCAGCTTTTTCAACTTTTCTCTCTTTTACCGTTTCTTCATAAGATTCTTTTATGATTTTTTCAGGTTTCTCCACCTTTTCCATAGATATATTTTCTTCTACTACTTCTACCTGTTTTTCTTCTATATAGTTAAAACAATAGCTACAAATTCTATTTCTCCCGGGATTTTTTCTCTGACATAAAGAACAAATAACTATCTTCTCAACTTTTTTCTCCTGTTCAAGCGGTTTAAGCTCTATCTTATTTCCTTTGTTTTTTATGCTCTCCTCTTCTTCTTCCTCTTCTTCTTCCTCTTCTTCTTCCTCTTCTTCTTCCTCTTCTTCCTCCTCTTCTTCCTCTTCTTCCTCCTCTTCTTCTTCCTCCTCTTCTTCTTCCTCCTCTTCTTCTTCCTCCTCTTCTTCAAGATTTTCTTGAGGAATTTCTTCTTCAAGATTTTCTTCTTGCTTTTTTATTAATATTTTATTTTTTTCTTCTGCCCTCAGGATTTCTTCTTCTACCTGCCTTTGAAAATCTTCTTCCGCCCGTCTTACTTCTTCTGCTATAAGTCTTCTGGCTTCTTCTTCAGCTTTCAGGAAATCTTCTTCTGAAAGTTCTTCAGTTCCATTTATGTGTTCCATATTTGTATCCTGTATCTTTTTATCGTTTGAATCTTCTTTTAACTTTATCTTGCTAATTTCTATGGTGTCATAATTATTTTTTATATCTATATCTTCATCATGGCATAATAATTCTTCCGAAGACTTTGAAATAAACCTGGTCTTTTCAGCCAATTTTTTTTCTTTTTTTGCAACCAGCCACTTTTCTAAAAGTAATTCTTTCTCTGAATCTTTCTTTTCTTCATTATGCATGTCTTGACATCCATTTCGTTATTAAATATTTTAATAGATATTGATTTTGCATAATTTAAAAATTTCCTCCAAGT